>CABSZQ010000226.1 GCA_902482195.1 uncultured Haemophilus sp. | reverse complement strand
TTCCAACTAAAATTCTAGCATAGATAAAAAGAATGTTAATAATTTATGACTTAGATCATAAAATTAAATGTAATTTAAACAATGACCGCACTTTTCTGTTGTTACAGCAATGTTACAATTATAGAATATGCCCATAACAAAGTATAACAAGGAGCAACGAATGGCTACCCCAAAAATTCTCATCGTGGAAGATGAAGCGGTAACCCGTAATACGTTAAGAGGAATTTTTGAAGCTGAGGGCTATGAGGTATTACAAGCACAAGATGGTGCGGAAATGTATCGTCAGTTAAACTCAGAAACGGTCAATCTCATCGTATTAGATATCAACTTACCTGGTAAAAATGGTTTATTACTGGGGCGTGAATTACGTGAGAAAGCTGCAATTCCATTAATCTTCCTCACGGGGCGAGATAACGAGGTCGATAAAATTTTAGGCTTGGAAATTGGGGCGGATGATTATCTCACTAAGCCATTTAACCCAAGAGAACTCACCATCCGCGCACGAAATTTATTGCATCGCACGATGACATTAAATGGTAAAGAAGCCCATTTACAACGTGAGAACTATCGTTTTAATGGGTGGACACTGGATTTAAATAGCCATAATTTAATCACACCTGAAGGCGTTGAATTTAAACTACCGCGTAGTGAATTTCGTGCCATGTTGCATTTCTGTGAAAACCCAGGCAAATTGCAAACACGTGAAGAATTATTGCAAAAAATGACAGGGCGTGAATTAAAACCACAAGATCGCACTGTGGATGTCACAATTCGCCGAATTCGAAAACATTTTGAAGATCATCCTAATACCCCAGAAATCATTGCTACCGTGCATGGTGAAGGCTATCGTTTCTGTGGTGAATTAGAAGAATAATCGATCATTAAATGATAAAAGGCTGAGTCAAATCAGCCTTTTGTTTTTTGCTATCCACGGCGAGATTCGGTAAAATCAACGCCAATTTACGATTAATAAGCAACGGATAACAATGACCAAGAAAAAAGTCAAAGTCGGCTCCAACACCATTGCGTTAAATAAACGAGCTCGACACGAATATTTTATTGAAGATGAAATTGAAGCCGGCCTTGAATTACAAGGTTGGGAAGTAAAATCAATGCGCGCAGGTAAAGCCAATATCAGCGACAGCTATATCATTTTTAAAAACGGTGAAGCCTATTTATTTGGTGCGACCATTCAACCATTAAGCTTGGCTTCTACTCACGTGGTTTGCGATCCGACGCGTACACGTAAACTTTTATTGAATAAACGTGAACTGGATAATCTTTTCGGTAAATCAAGCCGTGATGGTTTTACCATTGTTGCCCTTTCTCTTTATTGGAAAGGTCCTTGGGCAAAGATCAAAATCGGTCTTGCGAAAGGTAAAAAACAACATGATAAACGTGATGATATTAAAGAGCGTGAATGGAAAGTGGCGAAAGAGCGTATTATGAAAAATGCACATCGTGGATAACTCTCCCTCCAAACAGACAAAATGCCTTTCAACCGAAAGGCATTTTTCTTTTCTCAATATGAAAAAAATTCTCATAACTATGAATAAAATTATATTGATAATCATTCTCTTTTAAATTAGTATCTTCGCCTAATTCTTTTCGTTATATAAGGAGCTCTAATGAAAAAAGGCATTCACCCTGAAAATTATCGTACCGTTTTATTTTATGATTCCAACGCGAAACAAGGCTTTCTGATCCGTTCTTGTGCTAAAACTAACAACACCATGAAATGGGAAGATGGTAATGAATACCCTGTATTTATGTGTGATACCTCATCTGCTTCTCACCCATTTTATACCGGTAAAACTCGTCAAATTGGTAACGAAGGTCGTGCAAGTGAATTTGCAAACCGCTATGGTAAATTTGGCGCATTTAAATCAAAATAGGAATGTTCAATGAAAGTATTATCTTCACTCAAAAGCGCAAAAAACCGTCCTGGCTGCAAAATTGTTCGTCGCCACGGTGTCGTCTATGTCATTTCGAAAACTAACCCTCGCTTTAAAGCACGTCAAGGTGGGAAAAAGAAAGGTTAACCCCAATAAAAAAAGAGCGGTCAAATTTCCGCTCTTTTTTATTTAGGCATTAAGGTTTATAAATAAACTCAACGCCTTCTTCATCTTCTTCGTCCCAATCATCCCAGTCGTCATCTTCATCATCAAATTGATGTTCAGCGAGCTGTTCTTGATGGTAATCTTCCCATTTGAATTTCACTTCTTCCGGTTTATTTTCTTCTACTTCCGCGTCACGCGGATTCGCTTCAATGAAATCCATAATATCACGACAAAGTGGTGGCACATTTTTACCAGTTGCAGCAGAAATAAGGTGATAGCCTTCTTCCCAACCAAGACGTTCAGTAATCTCTTGTGCTCGTTCATGCGCCTCTTCTTCAGTCATCGTATCAATTTTGTTGAAGACTAACCAACGAGGTTTATCTGCCAATTTTTCACTATATTGGAATAATTCTGACTCAATGATCGCAATATTATCAGCCGGATCGGATTCATCAATTGGATTAATATCCACTAAATGAATTAACACACGACAACGTTCTAAGTGTTTTAAGAAGCGAATTCCTAAACCCGCACCATCCGATGCACCTTCAATCAATCCAGGAATATCGGCCACCACAAAGCTATGGCTCTCATCCACTTTCACTACGCCTAAACTTGGCACTAAAGTGGTAAATGGATAATCAGCGACTTTTGGTTTTGCGGCTGAAACGGCGCGAATAAAGGTGGATTTACCCGCATTCGGTAAACCTAACATCCCAACATCCGCAAGAAGCATTAATTCTAATAATAAATCGCGTTTTTCACCTGGTGTACCCATGGTTTTTTGGCGAGGCGCACGGTTCACTGAAGATTTGAAACGTGTATTACCTAAACCATGATAACCACCTTTCGCCACTAACATTTTAGCGCCATGCTTTGTTAAATCGCCAAGCACTTCTTTAGTGTCATTATCAATTGCACGCGTTCCCACCGGCACACGTAACGTAATATCTTTACCGCGGCGACCTGTACAATCTGAACTATGGCCATTCTCACCGCGTTCTGCGGCAAAACGTTTTGTAAAGCGATAATCGATCAAAGTATTTAAGTTTTCGTCTGCAACCAAATAAACATCACCGCCATCACCGCCATCACCGCCATCAGGGCCACCTTTGGGGATAAATTTTTCACGGCGGAAACTTACACAACCGTTTCC
>CABSZQ010000225.1 GCA_902482195.1 uncultured Haemophilus sp. | reverse complement strand
GGTTTTAAACATGTCGCCCCTGTTCGTGCCGCATTAAAAACGCGTACGCTTTTTAATATTTTAGGTCCATTAATTAACCCTGCTCGCCCAACTTATCATTTGCTTGGCGTGTATGCCCCTGAATTGGTGAAAACCTATGCTGAAACCGCTGTCGCATTAGGTCATCAACATACTTTTGTGGTTCATGGTGCGGGTCTTGATGAAGTCGCCGTACATGGTGAAACGCAAGTGGCAGAAATTAAAAACGGCAAAATTGACTACTTCACCTTAACACCAGAAGATTTTGGTTTAAAAACACAATCTTTAGAAAGTTTACGTGGTGGCGAACCACAAGAAAATGCCCAATATCTGACCGCACTTTTACAAGGTAAAGGCAAAGCTGAACACGCTAATGCGGTAGCAGCGAATGTGGCATTATTGTTGAAATTATTTGGTCATGATGACTTAAAACAAAATGTTCAAAATGTATTGGCTCATCTTGCATCAGGCAAAGCGTTTGAGACACTACAACATTTGACAAAATATTAAGATAAAGGCCGATTTGATACACCACAATAAAGCCCCAATAAATAAGAAGAAAAATTATGATCACGCAAGATTTCACCAAACCAATTGACTCTGCTACGGTGCTACAAAAAATTGTCTTAGACAAAGCACAATGGGTTAAAGCAAAGGAAGCTGAATTTCCGCTTTCACAATTTAAAGAAAACATTCAAAAATCTGACCGCTCTTTTTATGATGCGTTGGCTAAAGGCACACATCAAAAGCCTGCTTATATTTTGGAATGTAAGAAAGCGTCCCCTTCTAAAGGATTAATTCGTAATGAATTTAATTTAGATGAAATCGCCAATGTATATAAACATTATGCATCAGCGGTTTCTGTGCTAACGGATGAGAAATACTTTCAAGGTAAATTTGACTATTTGCCGCAAGTACGTGACGTTGTCTCACAACCTGTATTGTGCAAAGATTTTATGATCAGCGAATATCAGGTGTATCTTGCGCGCTACTATCAAGCTGATGCTATATTATTGATGCTTTCAGTGGTGAATGATGAAACCTATCGCGTACTGGCTGATCTGGCACATTCTCTCGGCATGGGCGTATTGACGGAAACCAGCAACGAAGAAGAGTTTGAACGTGCCCTTGCTTTAGGTGCAAAAATCATCGGTGTTAACAATCGTAATCTTCACGATCTCACTGTTGATTTAAACCGCGTGGTAGAACTCACACAAAAATATGCCGATCGCATTCCAGCTGATGCACGTATTATCAGCGAATCGGGGATTTATAATCACAGCCAAATTCGTGATTTGCAAAAAGTGGCACATGGCTTTTTAATCGGCAGCAGCCTAATGGGTAGTGCAGATTTAAATAATGCTGTGCGTGAAGTGATTTTTGGCGAAAATAAAGTATGCGGTTTAACTCGCACGCAAGATGTCAAAGAGGTTTACGCAAACGGAGCATTATACGGCGGCTTAATTTTCGCCGAACATTCAAAACGCTGTGTGAGCCTACGTCAAGCCCAAGAATTAGTGACAGCATCACCACTTCGTTTTGTGGGCGTGTTCCAGAATCAAGAAATTGATTTTATTGTAAAAATCGCTAAACAATTGCAGCTTTATGCCGTTCAGCTACACGGTTCAGAAACCGCTGAATTTATTACCGCACTTCGTCACCAACTGCCTGAAGAAATACAAATTTGGAAAGCCATTTCGGTGAATACTGAAGCACAAAGTGCGGTTGATTTTACGGATGATTTAAATATCACTCGCTATATTTTCGATAGCCAATCAGCTAATCAACAAGGTGGCACAGGAAAAACCTTTAATTGGTCACTCATTCCTGAAAACTTGAAACACAAAATTATTTTGGCTGGTGGCATTTCACCTGACAATATTGAACAAGCCATTAAGCAAGGTTGCTTAGGGGTTGATCTCAATTCTGGTGTAGAAACTGCCGCTGGCGTGAAAGATAGCGAAAAAGTGCGGTCAGTTTTTAAGACGATTTTGTCAAATTAATCTGATTGCTAAGGGGAAGCATTATGCAAAGAACAGCGTTAGTAACCGGCGCAACTGCCGGATTTGGTGCGGCAATTTGTCGCACACTCATTGAAAATGGCTATCGTGTAATTGGTACGGGACGCCGTGTAGCTCGTTTGGAACAATTACAACAAGAATTAGGTGATAACTTCCATTTTCTTGCCTTTGATATTTCAGATCGCCAAGCAACAGAAGATGCGTTCCATTCTCTTCCCGCTAGTTGGCAATCCATTGATTTATTGGTGAATAATGCAGGATTAGCATTAGGCTTAGAAAGTGCAGATAAAGCGAATTTAGACGATTGGATGCAAATGATTGATACCAATATTAAAGGACTCGTCACTATCACACGTCTTGTGTTACCACAAATGGTAGAACGTAATTCAGGCCATATTATTAATTTAGGCTCAATTGCTGGCACCTATCCTTATCCAGGTGGCAATATATACGGTGGCACTAAAGCTTTTATCAAACAATTTAGTTTAAATCTTCGAGCCGATCTTGCAGGCACACAAATTCGCGTGACCAATGTTGAACCCGGCCTTTGTGGTGGAACTGAATTTTCGAATGTTCGCTTTAAAGGTGATGATGCCCGAGCAGAAAAACTCTATGAAAATGTGGAATATGTCAGTCCACAAGATATTGCTAATATTGTTCTATGGCTCAATCAACAACCTGAACATGTCAATATTAATCGCATTGAAGTGATGCCTACTGCACAAACCTTTGCACCACTTAATGTCGCAAGAATTCAAAAATAACAAGGAAATATTATGTCAGAAACCCTTTTAAATCCTTATTTCGGTGAATTTGGCGGAATGTATGTACCAGAAATTCTCGTACCGGTACTACAACAGCTAGAAAAAGCCTTTGTTGAAGCAAAAGACGATCCTGAATTCCAACGTGAATTTCAAGATTTACTTAAAAATTATGCGGGCAGACCAACCGCACTTACCCTTTGCCGTAATTTAACCAAAGGCACTAAAGCAAAAATTTATTTAAAACGTGAAGATTTACTTCACGGTGGTGCCCATAAAACCAACCAAGTGTTAGGTCAAATTTTATTGGCAAAACGCATGGGTAAAACACGCATTATCGCGGAAACCGGTGCGGGCCAACATGGTGTTGCGACAGCCCTTGCTTGTGCAATGTTAGATATGCCTTGCCGTGTTTATATG
>CABSZQ010000224.1 GCA_902482195.1 uncultured Haemophilus sp. | reverse complement strand
ACGTAAAAGTGACCTTACAAGCAGACGATGGCTCTCAAACGGCAAGTAAAACAGAACTTCCTGCACTAGATGGTGCAACCTTAAACAACTACGATGCAAAAGGTGTTAAAGGTGTAGAAATTAGTAAAGTACAGCCAAATTCAATGGCAGCACAACGCGGTTTAAAATCAGGTGATATTATCATCGGCATCAACCGCCAGCCAATTGAAAGCACGCAAGACTTACGCAAAGCGCTAGATGAAAAACCATCTGCTGTTGCACTCAATATCTTACGTGGCAAAAACAACTTCTACTTATTAGTACAATAAAATAAAAAAGAGCGGTCAATTTGATCGCTCTTTTCCTTTATTCCGATATCATAAACTGCTCTCTCAATTGATGAAGTTGATCGCGTACTGCAGCGGCTTTTTCAAATTCGAGATCTTGAGCAAATTTATACATTTGTTGTTCCAATTTCTTAATTTGTTGTTGGAATTCTTTGGCGGATTTAGGCGCATTGTAAAGTGCGGTCGGTTCAGCTGCCGTTTTTCCACGCTGTTTCGATTTTGCTTTTTGATTTGCACCTTGACCAATATCTAATAATTCGCCGACTTTCTTATTCAATGCCTGTGGAACAATACCATGCTCTTCATTGTATTTCATTTGTTTTTCACGACGGCGATTCGTTTCGGTAATGGCTTTTTCCATAGATTTAGTAATGCTATCAGCATACAAAATCGCTTTACCATTCAAGTTTCGAGCAGCACGACCGATAGTTTGGATTAAGGAGCGCTCAGAACGTAAGAAACCTTCTTTATCCGCATCTAAAATCGCAACAAGAGAAACCTCTGGAATATCCAGACCCTCACGTAATAAGTTGATGCCGACCAACACATCGAATTCACCTAAACGTAAATCACGAATAATCTCTACACGCTCAACCGTATCAATATCTGAATGCAAATAACGCACACGAATGCCGTGTTCGTCTAAGTAATCCGTTAAATCTTCCGCCATTTTCTTCGTTAGCGTCGTCACTAAAACACGCTCATTTTTGTCTGCTCTTTGGCGTGCTTCTGATAGTAAATCATCTACTTGAATGGATACTGGACGAATTTCAATTTGCGGATCGAGTAAGCCTGTTGGACGCACAACCTGATCGACAATTTCAGTACCCGATTTTTCCAATTCATAAGGACCAGGTGTCGCTGAAACGTAAATCGTCTGCGGTGCTAAACGTTCGAACTCTTCAAAGCGTAATGGACGGTTATCCAATGCAGAAGGCAAACGGAAACCATATTCCACCAAGGTTTCTTTACGAGAACGGTCACCACGATACATCCCGCCAATTTGCGGCACAGTCACGTGTGATTCATCAATAATCAAAATCGCATCAGACGGCATATAATCAAATAATGTCGGAGGCGGTTCACCCTCATTTCTACCAGAAAGATAGCGTGAATAGTTTTCGATTCCTGAGCAATAACCGAGCTCATTCATCATCTCAATATCAAATTGTGTACGTTGAGTAATACGCTGCTCTTCCAGCAATTTATGTTCCTTGATGAAATATTCACGGCGTTGCACAAGCTCCGCTTTGATTTTTTCAATGGCATCTAAAATACGCTCTCTTGGCGTCACATAGTGGGTTTTCGGATACACCGTAAAACGTGGAACAGTGCCAAAACTTGTGCCCGTTAAAGGATCAAATAAACTTAAACGTTCAATTTCATCATCAAATAACTCAATTCGTACTGCTCGATCGTCAGATTCCGCAGGGAAAATATCAATCACTTCGCCACGCACACGGAATGTACCACGCTGAAAGGCTTGATCGTTTCTTGTATATTGCAATTCCGCTAACTTCGCTAAAATCTGACGTTGATCGATAATGGCACCTTGCTGTAAATGCAACATCATTTGTAAATAGCTATCAGGGTCTCCCAAACCATAAATCGCAGATACAGATGCCACTACGATAGTATCTCGACGCTCCAAAAATGACTTCGTAGCTGAAAGACGCATCTGTTCAATCTGATCATTAATAGAAGCATCTTTTTCGATAAAGGTATCACTACTCGGTACATAAGCTTCCGGCTGATAATAATCATAGTATGAGACGAAATATTCCACCGCGTTTTCAGGAAAGAATGCTTTCATTTCTGCATAAAGCTGAGCAGCAAGGGTTTTATTTGGGGCAAGTAACATTGCTGGGCGATTTAACGTCGCGATAACATTTGCAATAGTAAAGGTTTTACCAGAGCCCGTTACCCCGAGAAGGGTTTGATGCGCCAAACCATCCTCTAAATTTTCGACTAATTTTTCGATCGCTTGGGGTTGATCACCGGAAGGTTTAAAATCGGAATGAAGAATAAAAGGCTTAGTATTAATTTTCTCTGCCATAAGTGCGGTCAATTTTTTTACTGTTTTAGAAGTGTGGCTATTTTAGCACATTTATTACTCCAAATTGAGCGATAAAAATCCAAGTTTTACACACACTTAGGCGTGTCAAGTCTTAAACACTTCAAAATTGAAAAATATTTTATTTTTTTTACTGGACTTTATATAACACATTGATATTTAAATAAATATTATCGAATGGCTAATAGATGAACAATTTGAGACAAAGCCAGTCTGCACCAGTGGTTGACCATTTTAAACAAAAACAATCCACAAAGTTATCCACAGGCTTTGTGGATAGCAAAAACGGTAAATTTTTTTGTCATTTTTTTCATTTTGAGTATTGACAAGCGACAGGTCGCTCATTAAAATGCGCGCCTATTCTTTGTGATACCAAATTTATTCCTCCTTAGTTCAGTCGGTAGAACGGTGGACTGTTAATCCATATGTCGCAGGTTCGAGTCCCGCAGGAGGAGCCAAATTTCTCTTTTGGTTTAGCTTTCGTTTGTCTCCTTTTACGAATCCTAAATTTGTAGCCAAAAGAATTTAAGCCCATCGTGTTGATGGGCTTTATTTTTATCTAATCAATGCTTATTTGATGAATTATCAGGCTAATTTAATGATGAACGATCATCCATTAAGTTATCGCATTCCCAGCCAATATAGTCGCCTGAAAACTCCATAGCTAATTTTTCAAAACGCTCTACCCAATCGAAGATCTCATTACTATCTAATGAAAGCTCTTGCTCCAATTTCACCATGAAATAAGGTTGTTCATCTTCTTCTGTTTGAATAGCTTGGCTAGAATATTTAAGAGTGTTAAAAGACACTTTTCCAAGCGTTAATTCATCCATGAAAGG
>CABSZQ010000223.1 GCA_902482195.1 uncultured Haemophilus sp. | reverse complement strand
ACTTAATTCTAACAATTTAAGTGAATTGCGTGGTTCTGAAATTGCGTATGCAGGACAAGTGGTTGAAATGGCACCAACATCCTTATTGCTTGCTAATCCAACTCATGAATATACCCGTGGCTTATTGGGCTCTGTACTTTCAACTGAAGTCCGTGCGAAACGTTTATATCAAATTCCGGGCAGCGTACCATCACCTTACGATTTTGCTGTGGGTGACCGTTTCGCAAGTCGTTCATTACGACCAGATGCAGATCCGGATCAAAAATTGGTATTAACCGCTGTGGAAGGCGAGCCGTCTCACTTGTGGGCTTCTCATCTAGCTAAGCCTGTAACGGAAGCGAAAGGAGCATAATATGAGCAGTAGTATTAAAGTCATTAAAGAACAAAACATCATCGATTTAGAAAATATCGTGGTGCAATTTCCTTCTCGCGACGGTTCATTGTTTGGTCGTAAAAAATTCACTGCGGTGAACAATGTGAGTCTTGGTATTAAAGCGGGGGAAACCATTGGTTTAGTAGGTGAGTCTGGCTGCGGGAAATCTACCTTAGCGAACGTGATCATTGGGCTGCTTAAACCAACATCAGGTTTAGTGAAATTCAACGGTTTACAAATGCAATATGGCAGCTCAGAAGCGAGAAAACAATTCGGTCGCCAAGTGTCGGTCATTTTCCAAGACCCTGCAACCGCACTGAATCCTCGTATGAAAGTGTTGGATATTTTGCGTGACCCAATGGATATTCACAATGTGTTACAACCACACGAACGGGAAAAACGTGTATATGACTTACTTTCTCGCGTCGGTTTACCTCGTTCTGCGGCACAAGTTGAGCCAACTCGTTTATCGGGCGGGCAAAAACAACGTGTGGCGATTGCACGTGCTTTAGCGCTGAATCCAAAACTGATTGTTGCGGATGAACCGACTTCTGCATTAGACGTATCTGTACGAGCACAAGTACTGAATTTGATGATGGATTTACAAGCTGAGCTAGGTTTATCTTATGTCTTTATTTCCCATGATCTTTCGGTGGTTGAACACATTGCTGATGAAGTGATGGTGATGTATTTAGGTCGCTGTGTTGAAATGGGCACAAAAGAGCAGATCTTTAAAAATCCACAACATCCTTATACGCAAGCTTTACTTTCGGCGACACCAAGATTGTCACCTGAATTACGTCGCCAGCGGATTAAATTAACCGGAGAATTGCCAAGTCCAATTAATCCGCCAAAAGGTTGTGCATTTAATCCGCGTTGTTGGAAAGCAACGGA
This sequence comes from uncultured Haemophilus sp., assembly GCA_902482195.1. Classification (GTDB taxonomy): domain Bacteria; phylum Pseudomonadota; class Gammaproteobacteria; order Enterobacterales; family Pasteurellaceae; genus Haemophilus_D. Next base: position 2,061 of record CABSZQ010000223.1, on the reverse strand, counting down.
TAAATGTCGAAATGAACAGCCTAAATTGGAAAAATACCCTGGTGGTAAGCTCATTGCTTGCTTCCATCTCGATTAGAAAAGAGAAAAGAAAATGACCGCACTTGAGTAAGTGCGGTCATTTTTTAGGCGTTTTGAGAACGATAGCGGAAATTGAAGAAGACAAAGATGCCGAGTGCAATCATAGCTAATGCTGCGCCACTAAAGCCTATATATTCAAGACCAATGTGACGAGCGATTTGATTACCAAATAGTGCGCCAGCACCAATACCAGCATTAAAAATACCTGAATAAATGGCGCTCGCTACATCTGTTGCATCTGGCGCAAGTTGTAGAACGCGCATTTGTAATGCAAGCCCGATACAAGAGATTCCTATACCCCAAATAAAGGCTAAGGCAAACATTGTTGCAGTATAACCAGCCGAAGTAAGCATAAAGCCTAAGGAAATAGCTAATAACAGAATTGCATGGATAATAAATTGTGTGGCGCCTAAACGGTATAATCGGTTAAAAATCACACTGGCTGTCACACCTGAAATACCAAAAACTAAAAGAATCATCGTGGCAAGATTAGGATCCATTTGCCCGATTTGAACCATAAAGGGCTCAATGTAGGTATAAGCGGTAAAGTGTGCTGAAACGATAAGTACCGTTGTGGCATAAAGTCCAATGAGTAATGGACGTTTTGCCAAAATCGGTAGACTAGAAAGTGAGCCGGCATTTTTACTTGGTAGATTTGGTAATAAACGCATAATGAATACCATCACAACCAAAGCTAATGCGGCAATGATTGCAAAAGTAATACGCCAGCCAACTAATTGACCAACTATACGTCCTAACGGTAAGCCCAAAATGGTTGCAAGAGATGTACCGATAGCGAGCATACCAATTGCTTGTGTTTTCTTATTCTTCGGTGCCACACGCATGACTAATGATGCGGTAATTGCCCAGAAGAGTGAATGCGCCACAGCAATACACATACGGGCAATAAGAAGAATCCAATAATTCCACGCGATGACTGAGATAATATGACCGATAATAAAAATCACGAAAAGTTTCAGTAACAAGCCTTTACGCTCCATATCACCTGTCGCGAGCATGGCGGGTAAAGACATAATCATAACCGTCCAAGCATAAACGGTCATCATTAAACCTACATCGGAGCTTTGCATATCAAAACTTTGTCCGATATCGGTGAGTAACGCAACTGGCACAAATTCCGTGGTATTAAAAATAAAAGCGGCGCAAGCCATGATAACTACGCGCCAAAATTGAGTTTTTTCTGCTTTCTGATAAAACGACATTATTTTAATTTCTCTTTAATTAATTCCTTAAGTTGATGACGGAAATTTTTATCAATATTTAACTTGTATTGTGGAGCATAGCAACTATCGAAAAAGCGAATAGGCAATGCCAGTTTTTTGTATTTTTCGTCAGTTGATCTTAAAGTTAAATTGACGTCGCATTGTACATTATCTAAATCAATGGCTCCAGAACCTTCACCTAAAAGTGCGGTTGTTTTTAAGCTTATTTTATCCACTGTGAGTAAGTGGTTTTCAAACAAAAGATGTGACTCAAGACGCTCGTAAGGCGTGTTCATATTTCTGTTAGCTGTTAAGTCACTGTTGTAGTTAATTGGTAAATACTGTGCCGCCATATCTAATAAATTCAATCCTAAAAGTTCACCATTTTGAGCGTCGAAACTAAATTCTCCTTTGGTGAGTTCAGAATTGGTTAGCACGAGCTGGATATTAAAATCAGCATTACCAGTTAATGTATTGGGAAAATTCAGTAAGGCGGTGAGCTGTGTCATTGGGAAATTTTTACCTGAAAAATTGACCGCACTTTGTTGCTCTTTATGACTAAATCTAAAAGTGGCTAAACAATGTTGGCAATCGGGCTGCAGATAGGCATTGATTGTTTTAACCGGTTTTGAGAAATCAACGTAAGTTTCAATGTAACCCAGAGGTTGTTGATTTAAACGGGCATTGACAAATTGAATCAGATTTTTGCCTTGGTGATTTAGGTTAATATTTCCCTTGCTGAACGCAAATTGATATTTTG
>CABSZQ010000222.1 GCA_902482195.1 uncultured Haemophilus sp. | reverse complement strand
ATATTTTTAGTGATATAGGAAAAGAGCATGGCTCTTACTATTATGAGTGGGCGAAAGAAAGAATAGAGAAACATCAGAAGGTTGAAATGCAAGGGATAATAAGTGACGTGTATCATCGAGATAAAGGTTGTCTTTTAATTCTTTCAGATATAGCTATTACGAAGGATTGATGAATATAGCTTATTTTCTAAAGTTTTGTGGTTATTTGTTTAAGAGCGGTTAAAAATAATGATGTTTTTAACCGCACTTTATTTTCAGCCATTTAGCTTAAGTTTTTTGCGATTTTTGTCAAAATATGCTACTTTTTACGCAGTCAATCCGACAGTAACACATTTAATTTTATGAACGAAGAACATTCGAGTAATCAAACTGAAACAACTAAAAAGTCTTTTTTCCAATCACTTATTGGCCGCTTTTTCCAAGGTGAGCTGAAAAATCGTGAAGAACTCGTGGAAGTGATTCGCGATTCTGAACAAAACGATTTAATCGATCAAAACACTCGTGAGATGATTGAAGGGGTAATGGAAATCGCTGAGCTTCGTGTTCGCGATATTATGATTCCGCGCTCGCAAATTGTATTTATTGAATCGAATCAAGATCTCGATGCCTGTTTGAATACCATTATTGAATCAGCCCACTCTCGTTTTCCTGTGATTGCAGATACGGATGACCGCGATAATATTGAAGGTATTTTGCACGCAAAAGATTTGCTTAAGTTTTTACGTGAAGATGCGGAAGAGTTCGAACTTTCCCAGTTGTTACGTCCAGTTGTGATTGTGCCGGAAAGTAAACGTGTTGATCGTATGTTAAAAGATTTTCGTTCTGAGCGTTTCCACATGGCGATTGTGGTGGATGAGTTTGGTGCGGTATCAGGTTTGGTGACCATTGAAGATATTCTCGAACAAATTGTCGGTGACATTGAAGACGAATTTGATGAGGAAGATGTCGCGGATATTCGCCAGCTTTCTCGCCATACTTATGCGGTGCGTGCGCTAACGGATATTGATGATTTTAATGCACAATTTAATACGCATTTTGATGATGAAGAAGTGGATACCATTGGTGGTTTAATCATGCAAGCCTTTGGGTATTTGCCTAAACGCGGTGAAGAAATTACCTTAGAAAATATTCAATTTAAAGTGACTTCTGCCGATAGTCGCCGTTTAATTCAGGTACGCGTAACTGTGCCGGATGAGCATTTATCGGATATGGAAGGCGTGGAAGAACAAGCTGAATAAGTTGTTCAGTCTAATCATATTCTTAGCCCCCCTCTTTAGTAAAGAGGGGGAATATTTTTTTGTAGTATTGATAAAATGAATAAATTAGTCGTTTATCTTATAGCCCTGATTTCTGGTGTGATTGGCGTATTTGCCTTTTCGCCGTTTGATTATTGGGGATTTGCCTATGTATCCTTAGGTGGATTGCTGTTTGTGGCGAAAAATGCCAAAAAATCAACCGCACTTTTAGCCACCTTTTTGTGGTCGATGGGCTTTTTCTGTTTTGGTGTAAGTTGGTTAAATGTCAGCATTCATCAATTTGGTGGCGCTTCCCTTGGCGTGAGTTATCTCTTGGTGGGCTTACTTTCAGCCTACCTAGCACTTTATCCAATGCTTTTCACTTATTTAGTGCAGCGTTTTCAGGTGCAAAGTGCGGTCATTTTTGCTGCGATTTGGACATTGACTGAATTCTTGCGCGGTTGGGTGTTTACCGGTTTTCCTTGGTTACAATTCGGTTATACTCAAATCGACAGTCCGTTTTACGGGATTGCGCCGATTTTTGGTGTCACGGGGCTGACATTCTTTACCGTTTGGGCAAGTGTGGTCATTTTTAATCTTGTTTTTTCACTATCGAAAAAACAATGGAATTTAGTTGGTGTAAATGCATTGCTATTATTGGTTGTGGGTGGATTAAGCACTTATGCAGGTAAGGTGAATTTTGTTCAACCCAAAGAAGGTAAAGGATTAACTGTCACGCTTGCACAAGGTAATATTGAGCAAAATTTAAAATGGGATCCTGAATATCTTTATGCCACGGTGGACATCTATCAAAAACAAATTTTGGCGCATTTAGGCAAGTCTGATTTGATTATTTTACCCGAGTCGGCATTGCCTACCCTTGAAAATGCGATTACGCCATTTTTTGAAGCTTTAGATAAAGTTGCAAAAGAGAAAAACACGGAAGTGATGATAGGTACCATATATCGTGATGAACAAAGCGGTAAGTTATTAAATTCGATTGTGACGGCAGGGAATCCTGATTTCCCTTATGAGTTGACGACAAAAAATCGTTACAGCAAACATCATCTCGTGCCATTTGGTGAGTACGTGCCGTTAGAAAGTTTGTTACGTCCACTTAATTCCGTATTTAATTTGCCAATGTCTGCGTTCCAAAGTGGCGATGCGGTACAGCCATCTTTTATGGCAAAACAACATGCTTTTGCGCCGGCTATTTGTTATGAAATTATTTTTGGTGAGCAACTTCGTGAAAATCTGAAAAAAGAAACAGATTATTTGCTGACTATTTCTAATGATGCGTGGTTTGGTGATAGTATTGGCCCTTGGCAACATTTGCAAATGGCTAGAATGCGCGCGCTCGAATTAGGTAAGCCATTAATTCGTGCAACGAATACAGGGATTTCAGTGTTTATTGATGCAAAAGGCAACATTGAAGCGCAAGCGCCTCAATTTGAGGAAACAACGCTGACCTATAAAATGGTGCCAACAGAAGGCAAAACGCCTTATGCAGCATTAGGTAATTTACCTATTTATGTGTTGTCATTGATTTTTGTGTTATTACGTGGCTTCACGACGTTATTAAAACGTCGCTTGAACCTTTCACAAAAATAGCAGTCAAAACGACCGCACTTTTTTAACGTGAGAGAGAAATAAATTTCTTCTTATAAAACCAATGAGATTTTAATGAATAAAAATCTAATCGAAGTCAAAAACCTGACCTTTAAACGAGGTGAGCGTGTGATTTACGATAACCTGAATTTGAAAGTCCAACAGGGCAAAATTACGGCCATTATGGGGCCGTCAGGGATCGGGAAAACCACGTTGCTGAAATTAATTGGTGGTCAGTTGTATCCTGAACAAGGTGAGATTTTGTTTGATGGACAAGATATTTGTCGTCTTTCAAATCGCGAGCTTTACGAAGTACGTAAACGCATGGGAATGCTATTCCAATCAGGCGCTTTATTTACGGATATTTCTACGTTTGATAACGTAGCATTTCCGATTCGCGAGCATACACGCTTGCCAGAAAGTCTAATTCGTCAAATTGTATTGATGAAATTAGAAGCGGTCTGTCTCTTATACACACTGACGCTGCCGACGAATAGAGAGGTGTAGATCTCGGT
>CABSZQ010000221.1 GCA_902482195.1 uncultured Haemophilus sp. | reverse complement strand
GCATAGAACCAAGTTGTTTTAATAAAAAAAACTAGCACATAAACAACCCCTTTATGCTTGGCAAAAGTAGCGATTGTATTACGACAAAAACAATACTGTTTTAAATCTGAATGTGCATTATTAAACCGTAATTTACCAAAAAACATCGGTTCAGATATTGAACTTGCTATCGGATGATAAAATAATGCATCGATCACTGTTAAAATGTTGGCGCTGTATGCCTCTGCACGCATAGTATATTCTCTCTCATCTCCCCAAATAAAGTACTCCTTCATAGGAAATCCCATTTGTTGGACAAGATCTCTTCCGATTAATGTACCATTAAAAGGCAATACTGTATCCTTAATTTGATTATCTATTTTTAAAGACTGAGGAATATCAGAGTAATGATCGAGTACTTGTAAACTATTTGGTAAACGTAAACTAAAACTTAGTTTCTCTTTGCCTTCACAATCAATTACTACCGGACCTATATAACAATTCTCAGTAGTGTAAGGTAAGAGTTTTTCCAAGCATGTTTCAGCTGGAAATCCATCATCATCCATCAACCAAATATAATCAAAACCTTGTTCAAACGCATACTTGATCCCTTCATGGAACCCACCTGCACCACCCATATTTTCGGGCAACGTGATTAAAGTAAAAGCATCATTGTTTATCCAGCCATGCTCATCTAAAAAATCGGCTGTACCATCAGTACTGGCATTATCAATCACCACAATATGAGTTAAAGGATGTGTTTGGGCTTTCAGTGCATTTAAACAATTTAATAATAATGCTTTGCGGTTAAACGTTACAACCACTGCACAAATTGATTTTTCAGTATGCATAATTGACTCAATTTTATTTAAACAAAAGCCATACACAAAATCGTATATGGCTTGATTCTAGGCTCGCTATACTTAATCCATATTCACATAGAATGGTTTAAGTGCGGTCTGTTTTTCTAACGATTCTTTCACAACATCCGCTGTTTCTAAGGCCTCTTTAATCGTCACATCCATATCTAAATAACGATAAGTACCTAAACGACCGACGAAAGTCACTTGTGTTTCCTTGTTCGCTTTTTCAACATATTGTTGCAAGAGTGCTTTATCTTTCACTAAACGAATCGGGTAATACGGAATATCATTTTCACCACATAAACGGCTAAATTCACGATAACAAATTGTTTTCTTGTGTTGTTCCCATGGTGCAAAGTGTTTGTGTTCTGAAATACGAGTATAGGGTACTTCTTCATCACCATAGTTAATTACCGCATTACCTTGGAAATCACCCTCATCACGGAATGCTTCAAAATCTAAGGTACGATAACCTAAGCGACCCAATTCAAATCCAAAGTATGCATCTAACGGACCTGACCAGAAAATGTGATCAAACTCTGCTTTCATTGATTCAGCAAATGGCGTATTTAAACGTACTTCAATATTTTCATGATCTAAAATCGCTTCGACAATTTGCGTATAACCTTCTTTCGGCATACCTTGGAATTTATGCGCAAAGTAGTTATCGTCATAATTAAAACGCACAGGTAAACGTTTTAAAATGCTTGCCGGTAACTCTTTTGGCTCAACACCCCATTGTTTTTTAGTGTAACCATAGAAAAAAGCTTTATACAAATCCTTACCGACAAAACGCATTGCTTGCTCTTCAAAGGTTTGCGGATCAGTAATAGACAAATCTGCTTGCGCCTCAATTAACGCCTTTGCTTCTTTCGGTGAACACGTTTTGCCAAAGAATTGGTTAATCGTATGTAAGTTAATTGGGAGAGAATACACCGCACCTTGGCTAATCGTTTTTACGCGATTAACAAATGGCATAAACTCACCAAAATTGTTCACATAAGTCCATACTCTTTCATTATCTGTATGGAAAATATGTGGACCATAAACATGCACCATTACATTCGTTTCAGCATCACGCTCAGAGTGACAGTTACCTGCCACATGACCACGAGAATCGATAACAACAGTCTTATAACCTTTCTCGGCTAATTCGCGAGCGATAACGGCATTTGAGAAACCTGCGCCGACTAGAAGATATATCATCTTAAAATTATAGATATAGGTTTATATTTCTCGATTTTTTTACTTTTTTGTAATTTTTTAAAATCAGAGATAAATAACTCAACATTATTTAAATCTAAATGAGAAAAGTCAGTAAAAGCATAATCCCACCATCTAATTTCTTCTAACTGCTTAATAATCTCATCAGAAAATCTATAACGTATAATCCTTGCTGGATTACCTGCAACAATTGCATATGGAGGAACATCTTTTGTTACAACAGCATTTGCACCTACAACACTGCCATTTCCTAATTTCACGCCATTCTTAATATAAACATTTAAACCTATCCATACATCATTACCGATTTCAATATATTTAGAAACATTTTCTCCTAGGCTAGCCCTATGATATTTATGTTGTCTCTTTGCAAATGCTCCCCACATCCATTCATTTTCGTATATGAAAGAAGATGTAGATAAAGATGTTAAAGGATGTTCTTGAGTTCCAAATGTAATATTGCCGGCTATAGAGCAGTATCTTCCTACTGACTTGACGTTCGGAGTAATTCTCGACCAGGAATAAGAAAATGCACCTATTCTAGCAACATTAGGAAGATAGGTGTCAACTCCTGATATTAATTCTGCTGGAGGTTCAATCTCTAGTGGATGTGATATCACTTGATAATTTGGTAAGTATATACCATATTTAGAATGTAATTCTTCACGTAAATTTTCTGAATAAGAGATATATTCTAATGACATTCCTCTTCCCTATACTAAGTATTCTACATATAAACGTAACGCATTTGCTAACATAGCTTCCTGTCTATGTGGCTTATCAAAATGTAATGGAATCATAGATAAGAACAACAAGATTGTTGGTGCAATGATAGCTTTATTTGATAACTCCGGAATTAGTGATTTTTGCATAAACATAGACTGAACTTGTTTCAAACGTGAATCTAAGTTAAATCTGAGTTTTACACCAATCTCATCACTTTTTTCAAGGTGGAATGCATCAGCGATAATAAAGTCATATAAGCCAATGAAAGAATGGCAGAGTTTTGCCAAATCGTAACTTTGATTTCCGTAAATAGTTAATTCTTGCTGAATATTCAATCCTCTAGGGTCGATCACTTTTACACTATTGCTGCGAGAATCATACATTACATTACTAAAGCATAAATCACCATGCACAACAGCTGGAACTTCAGGTAATGCTAATGAAGCATCAATACACTCCTGCGCAATTTGGCGTAGAGATGGCAAATTTTTTCCGTTATAACGGGCAGGCTTGTCTAGATCGATACTTTTCTGTTTTGCATAAGCTTCTAAGCGCTCATAAGTTTTATCTGCGTAAAGAGCGGTCGAATCTTGGTGAATTTTT
>CABSZQ010000220.1 GCA_902482195.1 uncultured Haemophilus sp. | reverse complement strand
CAATAAGGCAAGATCCGCCCCTGTTTCACCGACTTTTACTCCACCCACTACATTCACAAAAACATCCTGATCCGACATTTGTAGCCCACCATGGCGATGTAATACCGCAAGCAATAAGGCTAAACGATTTTGTTCTAGTCCTACTGCCACACGACGCGGGTTAGCGAGCATGGAATGATCCACCAACGCTTGAATTTCCACTAAAAGCGGACGCGTTCCTTCCCATAGCACCATTACCGAGCTACCAGGCGTTTGTTCATCACCACGGCTTAAGAAAATCGCTGATGGATTTTTCACCTCGCGCAGGCCTTGCTCTGTCATACCAAATACCCCTAGCTCATTCACTGCGCCAAAACGGTTTTTATGACTACGCAACGTACGGAAACGAGAATCAGCTTCACCCTCTAGTAATAAGGAACAGTCAATGGCATGTTCTAATACTTTTGGCCCCGCAAGGGTACCGTCTTTCGTGACATGTCCAACCATAATGATAGCGACCTGTCGGGTTTTCGCATAACGAGTCAGGAAAGAGGCACATTCACGCACTTGTGCCACGCTTCCTGGAGAAGATTGAATATCCGAAAGATGCATAACCTGGATCGAATCCACCACAATAATTTGAGGTTTCAACTGATCTGCCAAATTACAAATTTGCTCGACGGAGGTTTCAGATAACATATTTAATTTATCTGTCGGCAGATTTAAACGGTTAGCTCGCATGGCAACTTGTTGAAGCGACTCTTCTCCTGTTACATAAAGTGCGGTCATATTTTTCGTTAATCCGCACATCACTTGAAGTAACAAGGTACTTTTCCCCGCACCTGGATGCCCACCAATTAAAATGGCACTCCCCGGCACGATCCCGCCGCCTAACACGCGATCTAATTCTTTAAATCCACTGGTGAAACGAGGTGTCTCTTGCAAGCTAATTTCAGAAAGCGTTTGGATTTTTGTGCGAGTTTCTCCTGCATAACCACTAAAACGATCATTTTTTGTGGAATTTGAGGCTGAAATTAACCGCACTTCACTAATCGTATTCCACGCTTTACAGGCTGAACACTGCCCTTGCCAGCGCGAAAATTCAGCGCCACAATCATTACATACATAAGCGGTTTTAGGAGCTTTTGCCATTTTTATTATCCTTTCGAGAACCCGTTTTACGCCATCAACATCATTAAGCCAAGCATTCTTTCAAAATACGCACGGCTCTTTAATAACACTTTTAACCTCTCAATAGTTTGAAAATTATCTTTTGTTTCGCTATGAAAGGTAATCAAGCCTTTTATTTCATTAAGGAAAAATTGATTACTTGCTAATAACTCAGCTGCTCGATTTTCTTCCAGTTTTTCAAACAAGGCTTTGTGGTCATCATAATAATGATAAAGATTGAAAAATGCGCCCACACGTTCAACGGTTTTCATAAAATCGAAAGCAAACACATCCGTTGGGAATGAAAGCGTTTCCTCAATCAATTGCTGCTCCATTTTCATGACTGCACTTAATTGTTCGCGAGAATCAACCGCACTTCCCTCACGTTCTTCTTTTAAGAAATCCCGCCATTTATTTAACCAATCAATCAGAAATTCTTTACTGCCTAGTTGATAGCCTCGTTTCGCTTTACTTGCCGAACTAAAATACACATCCTGTTCAAAAGGTAAAAGTGAGACAAAATAGAAAAGATCTGAAATAAGCCCTTCTTTTAATTCAAATTCAATTTCGCAGATAGGCTGTGTTTTCTCCCCTGACAGAATCTTCCCCTGATCAAAAGCCACTTCAATTTTTGATGCACCAAACGCAATCAACCAAAAAGTGCGGTTAAAATCTGTTGAGAAAATCGGTTGTAATGTAGCGGAAGGTAAGTTTTCAAATGAACACAATGAGGTTAATTGTTCCGTCGTGGGTACGGAATTATTAGGTATAGATAAATTGTATTCTGGACGGCTATGCAATCCGCCAACCACTTTTCCGTCTGTTTTTAAAGTGAGTGTGAAATCATTATTTTTCTGACGGACACGCAATCCCATTTTTTGTTTAGCCAAAAAATGGTCGGGATAATCGAAATAGGTATTTCCCAGAAAGACTGTATTTTGTTCTAAGATATTGAATTGATTGAGATGTGTTTTTAGGGTATCGAAAGCATCAGAGGTAACTGCAAGCTTTAATTCAACTTCATTACTCATTTTATTTTTCCTTATCACTTTAACTGTTTAAATATACAGATAATTTTATATAAATCAAGATCTTTTTCGTGTATTTCCTTATAAAATCAGGTAATATGCAACCGAAATTTTAACCCTTGTTATGGAGTAAAACACCTATGGCAATGAATAATATTCTCGGATTATTTGCCCATTCTCCTTTAAAACCACTGCAGAAACATTCTGACAAAGTGACTGAATGTTGTGATTTATTAATTCCATTCTTCCAACATACCTTTGTAAAACAATGGGATGATGCAGAAAAAACACGTCTAGACATTTCTCAATGTGAACGTGAAGCAGATAGTTTAAAACGCGAAATCCGTTTGAAATTGCCTCGCGGTTTATTTTTACCCATTGATCGTACCGATTTACTCGAATTAGTCACCCAACAAGACAAATTAGCTAACTATGCTAAAGATATTGCGGGTCGTATGATTGGTCGCCAATTTGGCATTCCTGAAGAAATGCAGGAAGAATTTTTGCATTATGTTCAACGTAGTTTAGATTCTATTCATCAAGCTCATTTAGTAATTGAAGAAATGGATAAACTACTTGAAACCGGTTTTAAAGGCCGTGAATTAAAGTTAGTGAACCATATGATTCAAGAGCTAGACAGCATTGAAGATGATACAGATCAAATGCAAATTAAATTACGCAAAATGCTATACACAATTGAAAGCCGTTATAACCCTATTGATGTGATGTTCTTATATAAAATCATCGAATGGGTAGGCGTATTAGCCGATCAAGCTCAACGTGTTGGATCTCGCATTGAATTAATGCTAGCCCGTTCCTAATTTTGACGACATTAACTACAACATAGGAAATCACTATGGAAATTATTAATGCATACGGCACGTGGTTAGTCTTAATTACCGCGGCATTCGGTTTTTTTATGGCATTTGGTATTGGTGCCAACGACGTATCAAACTCAATGGGCACCTCAGTTGGTTCGGGAACGATTACCGCCAAACAAGCAATCATTATTGCTCTCATCTTTGAATCTGCCGGGGCTTATTTGGCCGGCGGAGAAGTAACTGAAACCATCAAAAGTGGTGTAATCGATCCCACTCAATTTGTCGAGATGCCTGATGTATTGGCATTAGGGATGCTTTCTGCTCTCTTTGCATCGGGTGCTTGGTTGTTTATCGCCACCAAAATGGGTTGGCCTGTTTCGGGTACTCATACAATCATCGGTGCC
>CABSZQ010000219.1 GCA_902482195.1 uncultured Haemophilus sp. | reverse complement strand
TCTTTAAATCATTGAATTTTTAACCGCACTTGTCGCGTATTAAGCCTCTTTCGCCATTTCAAATTCAACTAACATCATTAAAATATGGATCACTTTGATGTGGATTTCTTGAATGCGATCTGCATAACCAAAGTGTGGCACACGAATTTCAACATCCGCTAAGCCGGCCATTTTACCGCCATCTTTACCTGTCATCGCAATCACTTTCATGCCTTTTGCTTTCGCCGCTTCAATCGCATTTAAGATATTTTTAGAATTGCCTGATGTTGATAATCCGAATAAAACATCGCCTTCTTTACCGACGGCTTCAACAAAGCGAGAGAAGACATATTCATAACCAAAGTCATTACTTACACAGCTTAAATGACTTACATCTGAAATCGCAATCGCAGGATAACCTGGGCGGTTTTCACGATAACGACCAGTGAGTTCTTCTGCAAAGTGCATGGCATCACAGTGAGAACCACCATTACCACAAGATAATACTTTACCGCCATTTTTAAAACTTTCTGCTAATAATTTAGCCGCTTTTTCAATGAGTTTGATGTTGTTATCATCTGAAACAAACTTATTTAATACGTCTTGAGCTTCCACAAGCTCAGCTTTAATTTGATCAAAATACATTTTATTCTCCTTAAAAATTAAAATTCGAGATAGCGTTGGCATTGTATAGCGTTAATTTCAAATAATCTAGCGCTCTTTCTTATCTCTCTATTTTCCAGCTTAGTTCTCATTATTTTGCGATGCTAATCACAGATTCAATTAAAAACACTGTAAAAAATGACCGCACTTTTTAAACTCAATAAATTTAAAAAGGAAACATCATGAGAGCGATTTACTTATTACTTTGCCTCCTATTCAGCCAAATAATCTGGGCGAATGAGCGTGATTTAATGCTATTAGACACTTATGAAAACCAAGATGTTCAAGGTTGGGTAATGTCAGAAAAATTAGATGGGGTACGAGGTTATTGGGATGGCAAAACATTATTAAGTCGTCAAGGGCTGCCCTTGCCCTCACCGACCTATTTTACTGCTCAATTTCCGCCTTTTGCCATTGATGGTGAGCTCTTTAGTGAACGTAATCAATTTGAAGAAATTGCTTCTATCACAAAATCCTTTAAAGGTGATAATTGGGCCAAATTAACACTTTATGTTTTCGATGTGCCTAATGCATCAGGCAATCTCTTTGAACGTCTCAAAATCTTAGAAGATTATTTGAAAGACCACCCTACACCTTATATCAAGATTATTCCGCAAATTCCGATACGAGATAAAACACATTTATTCGAGTATTTACATGAAATTGAAAGGAAAAAAGGTGAAGGAAGTGTGTTACGTAATCCTCATGCGCCTTATGAAAGAAAACGCAGTACACAAATTTTGAAGCTTAAAACCGCTTATGATGAAGAATGTATGGTGGTTGAGCATCATAAAGGAAAAGGACAATTTGAAAATATACTCGGTTCACTCACCTGTGAAAATCATCGTGGAAAATTCAAAATCGGTTCAGGATTTAATCTGAGTGAGCGTGAAAATCCACCACCTATTGGCAGCACGATTACCTACAAATATCGTGGATTAACCAACTCCGGAAAACCTCGTTTTGCCACTTATTGGAGAGAGAAAAAATAAGAACGGCCAAAAACTTCAAAATTTTTGACCGCTCTTTTATATTTAATAACTCAATTATAGGTGTTGATTAATAAACGCCGCTAATTGATTTTTTGGTAACGCACCGACTTGTGTTGCAACAAGTTGGCCATTTTTGAAAAGTAGTAAAGTTGGGATACTACGTACACCAAATTGACCTGCAACTAATTGGTTGTCATCTACGTTGATTTTAACGATTTTTGCTTTACCTGCAAATTCAGGTGCGATTTCATCTAAAATTGGCGCAATCATTTTGCAAGGGCCACACCAAGGTGCCCAGAAATCCACTAATACTGGGATATCAGATTGCACAACGGCAGTTTCAAAATCTGTATCATTAATATGTAATACTTCGCTCATTTTTATTTCCTTATCTAATAAGATGTTGAGTAATTAACACCTAACATTAATTGATGCCGTGCATAATAGCATAAGGTATATAGAATTGCACAGATTAGTTCGATTGGTAAAAACTAACTATTTAAGCTGTGCAAATGCCTGTAATAAATCGGCCTTGATGTCTTCCACATCTTCTAAACCAACAGAAAAACGCAACAATGTGTTTGTAATACCACGGGCGACACGTTCTGCTTCAGGAATATCCATGTGAGTTTGGGTCGCAGGATAGGTAATAAAACTTTCTGTACCGCCTAAGCTTTCCGCAAAGGTAATCAATTTGATTGATTTTAAGAACGTATTTACCCAATTTTCATCTTTCAAACGGAAAGAAAGCATACCGCCTTTGTTTGGATATAATACGCTATCAATTTGTGGCTGTTCGCGTAAAAATTCCGCAATCGCCTTCGCATTATCTTGATGGCGTTTCATACGTAATGAAAGGGTTTTCATTCCACGCACGGTTAACCAAGAATCAAACGGCGAAAGTACGGCACCTGCACCATTTTGAATATAAGCGATACGATCACAAAGCTCTTGTCCTTTTGCAATAATCAATCCCACTAAACTATCATTGTGACCTGCAATATATTTTGTGCCACTGTGGATTACAATATCCGCGCCTAAATCTAATGGACGAGATAGCACAGGAGTTAAGAAAGTATTGTCTACAATCATTAACAAGTTGTGTTTTTTCGCTAATTTTGAAATTTCTGCCACATCACACTCTTCCATTAATGGATTAGATGGAGTTTCAATAAAAATCGCTTTTGTATTCGCTGTAATCGCAGCTTCAATTTCAGCTAAAGAAGCTGTATTCACATAAACAGGTTTTACACTGTTGTTATTTTTATAGGCAAAATCTAATAAACGATAAGTCCCACCATATACATCACTTGACACAATCCATTCATCAGGACCTTTAAATAAATTCATCAGCACTTGAATTGCCGCCATGCCAGAGGAAAAGGCAAAACCACGATCACCATTTTCTAATTTTGCTACGGTATCTTCCAAAACACTACGCGTTGGGTTTTTCGTGCGGGTATAATCAAATCCGGTACTTTCACCAATCCCATGATGGCCATAAGCTGTTGAAAGATAAATTGGCGTTGAAACCGCACCAGTGCGCTCATCACTGCGATTCCCCGCTTGGGCTAATAATGTATCGATAGAATATTGTTGTGTCATAATTTACCTCTAAAATATGCAAAAACTTGACCGCACTTTTCTTTATTTAATGGCGGCAAAACGCTCCAATTTTGTCATAAAGCCACTCACGATAAAAGTAGAAATTGAAAACTCTGTGAAAATTATATTCTTGTGCCAAATTTTGCTGTAATTTCAACCGAAACGAAGATTT
>CABSZQ010000218.1 GCA_902482195.1 uncultured Haemophilus sp. | reverse complement strand
ATAGAATCCACCTTGGGTAAATTGGCGAGCTGCAATTTCCATTGCCAGCATTTGCTCAAACTGCATACGGGAAAGGCCAAGCTCTTCAGCCACCACATAAAGCACTTCTTTTTCTGAATCATGTAATTGAGAATCAGCAAAGGCAGCCTGCACTTGCACGTGTAAAAACATTCTCAGCAAGTCTGCGCGTTGTCCACATCCAATGCGGAATTCACGAATCACCTGACGCAATGGAAAATCCGCTTCTTTACCACGGCGGAAGGCTTCTTGAGCAAGTTTGCGATGGCTCTCATCTAATTGCATCTGATTCATCAACTGATTTGCCAATTGAATATCTTCTTCTGTCACACGACCTTTGGATTTACTTAAATGTCCAAGTACCGCAAAAGTAGTTTGCATAAAGAGCGCTTGTCGAGTCGTTTTTTTCTTAAAAAAGCTAGAGTTAACTGAACCAAGCTCATAGAGTTTTTTATCTGCGATAGAGCCTAAAATAAGTCCCGCGATAGCGCCGAAAAAGCCGCCCCATTTAAAACCGAGAAAAACGCCGATAATCTTTCCAAAAAAATACATTCTCTTCCCCTAAAGTGCGGTCAAAAAGGTCTTTGACAATAATGGGCAGACGCAAATGTCTGCCCTTACATTAATATGGCTTTATTCTTATTTTTCAAGTGATGAATTACACACCATAACTTTCACGATAAGCCCGCATCGCTGGCAAATATTGCTGATAATCGGGTTCTTTTTCAATAAATTGCATTAAATCATCCAAATCAATAATGGAAAGCACTTTGCACTGATAGTCGCGTTCTACTTCTTGGATGGCAGAAAGTTCGCCTTTGCCTTTTTCTTTACGGTTCAATGCAATAAAGACAGCAGCTAATTTCGCGTGATTGGCTTCAAGAAGCGTCATTGATTCACGAATAGCCGTGCCAGCGGTGATGACATCATCGACTAACAACACATTGCCGGTTAATGGGCTGCCGATCAAATTACCACCTTCACCGTGATCTTTCGCTTCTTTGCGATTAAAGCAAACCGGTATATCACGATTAAATTGATTGAATAGTGCAATGGAAACGCTCGCCGCAATCGGAATGCCTTTATAGGCAGGTCCAAAAATGACATCAAAATCGACCGCACTTGATTGAATTGCTTTCGCGTAGTATTCACCTAAGCGAGCAAGATCTGCGCCCGTACTAAACAATCCGGCATTGAAAAAATAAGGGCTTTTTCGACCTGATTTTAGTGCAAACTCGCCAAATTTAAGCACGTTACGGCTCAAGGCAAATTTAATAAATTCGATTTTGTAGCTTTCCATTTTTTGTTCCTATAAACCTAATGCTTCACGTTGTGCAGCGAAGATTTGTTCGCAGCCTTGTTTTGCTAAGCCTAATAAGGTGAGTAATTCTTCGTGGCTGAATGGTTCGCCTTCTGCGGTACCTTGCACTTCGATCATGCGGCCATCTTCCATCATCACAACGTTCATATCTGTTTCGGCAGCTGAGTCTTCTACATATTCCAAATCACATACAGTCTCACCCTCAACAATTCCAACTGAAACTGCAGCAACGAGACCTTTGATTGGATTAGTTTTTAATGTACCGTTAGCGATTAAACCATTGATAGCATCACATAAAGCCACTGCTGCACCGGTGATAGAAGCTGTTCTTGTACCGCCATCCGCTTGAATCACATCGCAGTCTAAGGTAATAGAACGTTCGCCAAGGGCTTCTAAGTCAACCATTGCACGCAATGAACGTGCAATTAAGCGTTGAATTTCCATGGTGCGTCCACCTTGTTTGCCTTTTGCGGCCTCACGTTGCATACGGCTGTGTGTAGAGCGTGGCAACATGCCATATTCTGCTGTCACCCAACCTTGATTTTGTCCTTTTAAGAAACGCGGTACGCTTTCATCAACACTCGCCGTACATAATACTTTGGTATCACCAAATTCCAATAATACTGAGCCTTCAGCATGTTTAGTATAATTGCGGGTGATTTTAATTGGACGAGATTGATGATTTTCACGATTATTTGGACGCATTCTGAATTCCTTTATTTTTATTGATAAAAAAGCGTGCTTATTTTAGCACGCTTTTCACTGTTTTATGGATTTGCTTGTTCAAACTCTCGAATTTTATTAAAGACATCTTGTAAATCCGTACCATAATTAATTTTTTGCAATTCAGGCACAGAGTTAGATTTTACTAACATTCTGAGTGGTTGGAATTGCATATTGCACAAGTAGATTTGTTGATGTGGCAACATATGCTGTACAAAATGAGTGAGTGCATGAATACCGCCGGTATCCAGCACAGTCACGGCATCGCATTGCAACACGATATGTTTGATCTCGTGATCCGTATGGACGGTTTTATCATGTAAATCCGCAAAGAGTTTATCCGCCGCCGCAAAGAAGAGTGGACCGCTGATACGATAAGCTAATACATCATTTAAATCTTCTGGTGCAGGTTGTTCAATCGCTTTTGTCATTTCTGCAATGGTGCGGATAAATAAGAGACTCGCTAATAATACGCCGACAGAGATGGCGATCACCATATAAAATAACACGGTAAGAATTAAGCAGGTGAACAACACCGCAATTTCGTTTTTTGTGGAGCGACGAGCTAAACGAATAATTTCAGGTACATTAGCCATATGCCAAGCTACCATTAATAGCAATGCAGCCATAGAAGAGAGTGGCAAATAAGACAGGGCATTCGCAAAGAATAATAGTGAGAATAAAACCAAGAGTGCATGAATGACGCTGGCTATTGGTGATACTGCTCCAGATTTAACGTTGGCTGCAGAACGTGCAATTGCTGCAGTTGCCGTAATGCCGCCTAAGAATGGTGAAATAATATTACCTAAACCTTGGGCGAGTAATTCATTATTGGAATGATGTTTGGTATCCGTCATATTATCTAAGATGACCGCACAAAGTAGCGATTCAATCGCGCCTAATACAGCCATTGAAAAGGCGGCAGGCAAGATATCTTGTATGCGATCAAAATTCCAATTGATGACGTCACCTTGTGCATTAGGAATATTCCAAGGTAAGGCAAATTCAGGCAAGACATTAGGGATACCATGTCCTGTTGTACCGTCAGATAAGGTATATTGGAATGCCGTACCAATAGTTTCAACCGAGAAACCGAATTGTCCTAAGGCTAATGCCATGAGTGTCCCAATAATGACCGCAGGTAAATGACCTGGCACGGGTAAACGAAGTTTGTGCCATTGCGTGAGGACAAATAAGGTGACCACACCAACAGCGGTATCAGCCCAGCTAATCGTCGGAAGTGCGGTCAAAATAGCCTGTACTTTTTCAATATAGTGAGATGGCATTTGGGCAATATCTAAACCTAAGAAATCTTTGATTTGCAATGTGCCGATTGTAATGCCAATCCCGCAGGTAAAGCCCAGTGTAAC
>CABSZQ010000217.1 GCA_902482195.1 uncultured Haemophilus sp. | reverse complement strand
ATGCAGAACGTTTTGGTATTAAAGTGGTCGCTTCACCTCGTCATGCAGACATTTTATTATTCACCGGTGCGGTTACCCGTGCGATGCGCACACCAGCAATGCGTGCTTACCAAGCTGCGCCCGATCCTAAAATCTGTATTTCTTATGGTGCTTGCGGTTGCGGCGGCGGTATTTTCCACGATCTTTATTGCGTTTGGGGCGGTAGTGATCAAATTGTACCAATTGATGTGTACATCCCTGGCTGTCCTCCAACACCAGCCGCCACCATTTATGGTTTTGCTGTCGCGCTTGGTTTACTTGATCAAAAACTTAAAGGCAAACAAGAAAAAGCCGATCCTAACGCAGAAGCTAAATTACGTTTCCCAACCATTCCGTTGGATTTGCGTATTAGTCTTGAACGAGAAGCTCGTCGTCTTGCCGGTTATCGTCAAGGCGGTAACATCGCTAACCAATTTATGGCAATGATGGCAGAAAATGACAAGGTGCCATTTGGTGTACGTTTAGGTGAATACCTAGAACGCGAAGCTGATCCGCGTTTAAGCGAAATCGTCAATCGTTTGCATGCTATCAGTATGCCGTTTTCGGGATAATTAATTACGGGGTAAGTAATTGCCCCTATAAAAATGGGAATGTTATGACAACAAAAGTCTTTTTCTATTTATTAAACGAACGTTTCGTCGAAAACGATGAACAAGTGCCAGAGCAAGCAAAACAGGTAATGTATTACTCTTTGGCGATTGGTCACCATGTTGGCGTGATAGATTGTTTTAAAAAGTTACTAATTTGCGACTACGACGATTATCAACGTTTTGTAGAGAGCTTTCCAGAAGGGGATGCTAAACGCAAATTTGCCGGCTTAATGCGATTTGGTGAAATTGTGATTGACTCCAGCCATGTTAATTTATTGGCGAAAGCAATGGATGAGAACAAAGCTAATTTCACACCAGAGCATCAAGAGTGGGTTGAGATCTTAATGGATACGTTAGCATCGATTCAGCGTGAACCAGTGATGTATATAATGGTGAAACGTCGTGATGAATAATGTGATCTTAACGGTTGGAAACAGCATGATGGGGGATGACGGTGCGGGCCCTTATCTCTATCAGCTATTGAATGAAAATCCATTGCCAAATTGGACCGCACTTGACGGTGGCTCAGCACCGGAAAATGTTGCACATATTGTGCGAGACATGAAACCTGATTTGCTTTTAATTTTTGATGCGGCTGATATGGAATTAGCGCCGGGCAAAATCCGAATCATTGAAAAAGAGAGCATTGCTGAAATGTTTTTCATGAGTACGCATAATATGCCGCTCAATTACCTCATTGAACAACTGGAACAAGATATTAAACAAATTGTTTTCGTGGGGCTTCAACCCGATCTGGTTTCCTTTGGTTTTCCAATGACAGAAAGCGTAAAAGAGTCTGTGCAATTTATGTATGATTTTTTAAAAGAGGGAAGATCGCTTGAAGAGATTCCTGTTTTGTAGAAAAAGTAAGGGAGATTTTCTAAACATATTTAAAAATATTACGAAAACCTGTTTTATATCAATAAATCCATGTTTTTTGTAAGACTATAAGCTGATTTTGGGTGTAATATATACCCAGAATTAATTATTCTAATTCTATCTCTAACCTCGTGTTGTACTAAAATAAGGACGTTACTATGGCTATTAAAAAAGTAATTACCGTATGTCCGTATTGTGCCTCAGGTTGTAAAATCCATCTTTTGGTGGAAAACAACAAAATTGTGGGAGCTGAAGGTGCAAACGGCAAGACAAACGAAGGGGAGTTATGCCTAAAAGGATATTATGGCTGGGATTTTGTGCATGATACAAAAATCCTGACTCCTCGCCTAACTCAACCGATGATCCGCTACAAACGTGGCGAACCATTCACACCAGTGAGCTGGGAAGAAGCGATTTCTTACACAGCAAAACGTCTCAGTGAAATCAAAGAAAAGTACGGTAACGAATCGATTATGGTAACGGGCTCTTCCCGTGGACCAGGTAACGAAGTGAACTTCGTGATGCAAAAATTCGCCCGTGCGGTATTAGGAAATAACAACATTGACTGTTGTGCGCGCGTGTGACACGGCCCTTCTGTAACAGGTCTGCTCAAATCGGTCGGTAACGGCGCAATGTCCAACTCAATTGTTGAGATTGAAGATACCAAATGCGTATTTATTTTTGGCTATAATGCCTCCACTTCACACCCTATTGTGGCGCGTCGGATTAACCACGCCAAAGCAAAAGGGGCGAAAATCATTGTTTGTGACCCTCGTAAAATCGAAACAGCCCGTATTGCGGATATTTATGCACCGCTTGCTAACGGGTCTAACGTAGCATTTTTGAATGCGATGATGAATGTGATTTTAGAAGAAGGATTACAAGATCAAAAATTTATTGATGAACACACCGAAAACTTCGATGCGTTCTATGAAACCGTGAAAGCTTATACACCGGAATCCACTCAGCATATCACAGGTATTAAACCTGAAATGTTGCGTGAAATTGCCCGCACTTATGCAAAAGCGGAAACGGCTACTATCTTATGGGGTATGGGTGTTTGCCAATTCCGTCAAGGTGTAGAAACCGTACGTGCATTAGCAAGCTTGGCAATGCTTACTGGTAACTTAGGTAAACCAAATGTTGGGGTTAACCCGGTACGTGGTCAAAACAACGTACAGGGCGCGTGCGATATGGGTGCGTTATTCAACACATTACCTGGCTATCAAAGTTTTGCTAACCCAGAGATTAATGCAAAATTTGCGAAAGCTTGGGGCGTGCCATCTATTCCAACCAAACCAGGTGTACCGTTGAGTGAAGTACCTGAAGCGATCATGGAAGATAAAATTAAAGCATTCTATATCATGGGTGAAGATACATTACAAACTGAGCCTGATATTAATGCTGTTAAAAAAGCCTTCGAGAAAGTTGAACTTCTTATTGTTCAAGATATCTTCATGACTCAAACAGCCGCAGAAGCAGATATTTTATTACCTGCGACTTCTTGCGCTGAACATGAAGGTGTGTATAGTGCCGCTGACCGTGGTTTCCAACGTTTCTATAAAGCCGTTGAACCAACCGGCGACGTCAAGGATGACTGGGTAATCATTAGCGAACTTGCTACAGCAATGGGCTACCCAATGCACTATAACAATACCAAAGAAATTTGGGATGAACTTCGTTCACTTTGCCCAATTTACAAAGGGGCAACCTACGAAAAAATGGAAGGCATGGGTTATATCCAATGGCCATGTACTGATGAAGGTCCTGAAGATCAAGGTACGCAATATTTGTATAAAGGCCAAATCTTCGACCGTCCGAACGGCAAAGCTGAATTCTTTGCATGTGACTGGGAACCACCGATGGAAGATCTTTCAGAAGAATTCCCATTGGTACTTTCTACCGTACGTGAAGTGGGTCACTACTCCTGCCGTTCAATGA
>CABSZQ010000216.1 GCA_902482195.1 uncultured Haemophilus sp. | reverse complement strand
GAGTTAAATATTATTAATGAGGTATTTTTACTGAAACATACGTTATACAAAGCGTGTAAAAATTAAAAGGACTAAGTCCTATAGTGATAGAACTTAGTCCTTGAATTAAATGAATCTCGATTTGTTGATAGAAAGGAAAATTATTCTACTTTTACAATCCAGCCTTCAGGTGCTTCCACATCACCGAATTGGATGCCGGTTAGCTCGTTGTAAAGTTTACGTGTAACAGGGCCTACTTCAGTTTCTGAATAGAACACGTGGAATTTACCTTTGTGTTGAATACCACCTACTGGCGTAATCACTGCGGCAGTACCACAAGCACCCGCTTCGGCGAATTGCTCAAGTTGATCAATATACACGTCACCTTCAATGGCTTCCATACCTAAACGTTCTTTTGCAATGTGAAGCAATGAGTATTTAGTGATACTCGGTAAAATAGAGTCAGAAGCTGGCGTGATAAATTTGTTATCTTTGGTGATACCAAAGAAGTTTGCTGCACCTACTTCTTCAATTTTTGTGTGAGTTTTAGGATCTAGGTAAATCGCGTCTGCAAATTTACGTTCTGGTGTACCTTGTTCTGCGGCTAGTTCATGAGGAAGCAAACTTGCTGCATAGTTACCACCCACTTTTACACCACCGGTTCCCATCGGAGCAGCACGGTCGTAATCAGTCGTAATGAAGTTAGATGGTGCTAAACCACCTTTGAAATATGCGCCTACTGGGCAGCAGAATACAGAGAAAATAAATTCAGGTGCGGTTTTTACACCGATATTCGCGCCAGTACCAAAGAGGAATGGACGTAAATATAATGTTGCGCCAGAGCCGTAAGGACCTAACCATTCTTGGTTTGCTTTCACTACTTCTTTACAAGCGCGGATAAATAATTCTGTTGGCACTTGTGGCATTAATAAACGATCAGAGGTGTGTTGCATACGTTTTGCATTTTGATCAGGACGGAATAAGTTGATTGAACCATCTTTACAACGATAGGCTTTTAAGCCTTCAAAGCATTGTTGACCGTAGTGAATTGCAGTTGAACCTTCGTGGATATGTAGTATATTATCAGTGGTAAGTTTCCCTTCATCCCATTTACCATCTTTCCAATGTGCGATGAAACGGTAATCTGTTTTGATATAACTAAATCCAAGATTGTTCCAGTCTAAGTCTTTCATTTTGCTTCCTTAATTTGTATAAATAATTTTATGAATGGAAATGCAGTTAATCTACACCATAACGGCAGCTATGAAAACCTTTAAACACAAAAATATTGTGATTTCTCAAAATTTTTATTGGATTTTTAAATTTGTGAAGTTGGTCAGGAAATAAAATTTTGCTTATGCTAAAATGCCAGGAATAAAAAAACGCCGCTCGAAACGAGCAGCGCTTAACCAGAATGGTTTAATATATACAGGAAGTAAATGAGTAACTTAATTGTTACTCCAGTTCGGAGAACCGAACTATATGCAAACACAACATCATACTTAAGTCTGAAACTCATTAACTTGTAAGGAATTACCAATCATTAAGTATGGGTGTATTGTAGGTAGAAGGTGATGGAAGGACAAATGATGTTTTTTTATTTGATGCATAAAAAAAACTAATCCGAATTAAATCTTCGTTATTATAAACTAAAATTTAGCTGTTTGGAAGAATTATGTATAAACGTTTGCCTCCCCTGAATTCATTGAAGTCTTTCGAATCAGCTGCTCGACATTTAAGCTTCACAAAAGCTGCGGATGAACTTTTTGTGACACAAGCCGCAGTGAGCCATCAAATAAAATTATTAGAAGATTTTTTAGGTGTCGAGCTTTTTATACGTAAAAATCGTTCACTCGAATTGACTGAATTTGGGAAAGCCTATTTTGTTGATATTAACAAAGTTTTGCGAAAATTAAATGAAGCGACTGAACGTTTATTAACACTTAAAGAAGAGCCACATTTGGCAATTAGTGTGCCACAAACCTTTGGTATTCAATGGCTTGTGCCACATTTGAGTGATTTTAATAAACAATATCCTGAAATTGAAGTACGCTTGAAGGGCGTCGATCAAGATGAAGGTTTATTGAATAAAGAAATTGATATTGCCATTTATTATGGCAAAGGCGATTGGGAAAACTTACAAGTCGATCGTTTAGGCGAAGAAAACCTCGTGATTTTAGCGGCGCCTTCATTGCTTGAGAACATACCAGTAAGTTGTCCTAATGATTTGAAAAAGTACACGCTGATTCACACACATACTCGAGATAACTGGCAAGCGATGGCGGATTATCTCAAATTAGATGATTTGAATATTCAGCAAGGCCCGTTATTTAGCCACACCTTTATGGCATTGCAAGCAGCCGTTCATGGGCAGGGTATTGCGCTAGCAAATCGTATTTTGGCTCAGCAAGAAATTGAAAACGGTCATTTGCAAATTGTGTTACCAGCCGAATTGCGGGATCCAAAATCATTCTATGTGGTCAATCATTTAGATCGTTTAGATGATGAACAAATTCAAGCCTTTAGAACATGGATTAAAGATTCAATTAAATTAGGAAAACATGAATAAATTAGCCTTATATTGTCGAATTGGCTTTGAAAAAGAAGTCGCTGCAGAAATTACCGACCGAGCTTCTGAGCGTGGTGTATTTGGTTTTGCTCGCGTAGTAGAAAACAGCGGCTATGTTATTTTTGAATGTTATCAACCGGGTGATGCGGATCGTTTAGCGCGAGAAATCCCTTTTAATCGTTTGATTTTTGCGCGTCAAATGATTGTTGTTTCAGATTTCTTAGAAAATCTCGATCCTCAAGATCGTATCTCGCCAATTCAGGCTCAATATAAATGCATTGCAGAAGACATTAATCTTAAGCAAGCGGTAGAGCTATTTGTCGAAACAGCAGATACCAATGAAGCCAAAGAGCTTTCGACATTTTGCCGAAAATTTACTGTGCCGTTACGCCAAGCGTTGAAAAAACAAGGTTGGTTACAAGGTAAGCCGAATGCAAGGCGCGGTCAGATTTTACATTGTTTTTTCACTCAGCCGAATTGTTGCTATGTGGGGTATTCCTATCTTGGTAATAATTCCACCCACTTTATGGGAATCCCACGTTTAAAATTCCCAGCGGATGCACCAAGCCGTTCAACTTTAAAATTGGAAGAAGCGATTTTAACCTTTATTCCTCGAAATGAAGAAAGTAAACGCTTGAATGAAAATATGGTTGGCATCGATCTCGGTGCTTGCCCAGGCGGCTGGACTTATCAATTAGTGAAACGTGGTTTATTTGTGTATGCAGTTGATCACGGCAAAATGGCGGCGAGCTTACATGATACTGGCAGAATTGAGCACTGTCCGGAAGATGGATTTAAATTCCAACCACCAAAACGTAAGCATATCGATTGGCTTGTGTGTGACATGGTGGAGCAACCAAGTCGGATTACGAATTTAATAGGGAAATGGTTGATTAACGGCTGGTGCCG
>CABSZQ010000215.1 GCA_902482195.1 uncultured Haemophilus sp. | reverse complement strand
GATTTACCCGCACCATTTAAGCCGAGCACCCCGATTTTTGCACCAGGGAAGAAGCTTAAAGAAATATCTTTCAAAATATGACGCTTCGGTGGCACCACTTTGCCGACACGGTGCATCGTATATACAAATTGCGTTGACATAATTTTCTCGATGTTATGAATAAAAGTGCGGTTATTTTACTTTATGTTTAGGGAATAAGCTATTTGAAAGGCAAAAAAAACCACCCATACAGGGTGGTAGGAAAGTAGTTTAGCTATATTTATGATTATTTTATTTAGGAACTTTATGAATATCAAGCAATCACTTGACGAGGCAAATAGTACATAAATTTCAGTTATAAGGGAAATGCGAATGAATCATTTTTTGATAAAAATCAATAAAATCATAGGATTTTTTACTTTTAGACTGATTTTTATTCGATTTTGATTGGGAACTGCTTGTGATAAAATCTGTCTATTCAACCATTTAGCCACTCTTTTTTCTTATTTATGTTTAAAAAATTACCTCTTGGATTATTGCTGATTTCGCCTTTTTCAGCGCTAGCGCATCCTCACGCATTCATCGATATGCAAACGAAACCCTTAGTGAAAGATAATCAATTAATTGGTTTCTCGACGCAGTGGTTACTTGATGAGGCCAGTTCTTCAGCCGTCCTGTATGATGTGAAACAGGCGAAAGGGGATAAGGCCGCCCAACAGAAGTTAATTGATGAAGTCATGGCGAACGTTGTGAATGAACATTACTTTAGTTATGTCTTTGACAAAGAAAATCATAAGATTAAATACACAAAACACCCTGAAAATTACGGTATGCGTGTGAAAGGGAACGAGGTGGAATATTATTTTGATTTTCTTTTAGCTCAGCCACAGGCCTTGCAAAATAATGAATTTACGCTGATGACTTATGACCGCACTTATTATGTGGCAATGCGGTATGCAGAAACTGGCAAAAGAGCGGTTGATTTTTCATCACTTCCTGCAAACTGCAAAGGGGAAGTGCTCGAACCTAATGTTGATGAAAAAATTAAATCCTACGCTTCATCATTGGATAAATCTCAAAAAAATGAAGATGATTCTCTTGGTGTATTGTTTGCGCAGAAAGTAAAAATTAAGTGTGAATAAAATGAAGTTAAAACTGACCGCACTTTTTATTGGTTTATTAGCGATTATCTTCGCATTATTACCTTGGCTGTTTGTGCAAGTTGCCGATTGGCAAAAAGCCTTTAATCAGCTGATTTCTGAAAATCTCCATCAGATTCAAGCACATTCATCAACGGCAGGATTGTGGTTGATTTTTGCCGCCTTTTCTTATGGTGTATTACATGCATTAGGCCCTGGACATGGGAAATTTATTATCGCTGGTTATCTTTCTACTCACGAAAGCCAGCTTAAAACCAGCGTACGCTTAAGTTTGCTTTCCTCTCTCATGCAAGGTTTTGTCGCAGTTGCGGCAACCTCCATTGTGGTAGTGATACTTAATCTTTCTTCTAAATATTTTAAACTTAGCCAGTTATGGCTGGAGCGTAGCGCTCTAATTTTATTAGTGTTATTAGGGATTTATTGGATTGCTCAAGGTCTGAAAGGATTAAAGAAAAAGCAATCTTTTCGCATTACATCGATCCAATCATTACCAAAACAGATTGGAACAGCTTCGCCATTTCGATATGAGCAAGGAAAAGTAAGTCAAACACAATGTAGTTGTGGGCATCAACATCTACCGAATGATCAACAGCTTAAGCAATCAGGTGATTTAAAATCTCAGCTCTTAGTGATTTTAACCATTGGTATGCGACCGTGTAGTGGCGCTATTTTTGTGCTCTTTCTCGCTTATATGCTGGATCTTTATTGGTGGGGAATTGTAGCTACGTTTGCCATGTCTCTGGGCACAGGATTAATGCTTTCACTTTTTGCTGCGTTAGTGCGCTATGCGAGAAATGTCGCAACGCGATTAGGCCATTGGTACGGTTTAACTGGTTCTAATCAAAAAGGCGAGGCAATGATCAAATGTATTGCGGGCGCAATTATGATCTTTTTTGCACTAAGCTTGTTATATGGCACGATGGAGGCTGTAACAGGTGGCGCTGCCTTGTTTGGTGGGTAAAGAAAAGGGCAGCGTTTGCTGCCCATTTATTTGAAAATAGATTATTCAACCCAAGTAACGATTTCTTCAATTGGTCTACGAGATTTTTTGGTAATGTCTCTCGCACGATAACCAAATGTTGCTGCCACAGATACGCCCCATTCATTTGGATCAAAGAGACCTTCAGCGGTTAAAGTTTCATTCATTTTATCGTAGTTAAAGCCTTCAATCGGGCAAGAATCTACACCAATAGCGGCAGCACCAGTTAGCATATTGGCTAATGCAATGTAGGTTTGTTTGCTTGTCCAGTCAAATAATGCACGCTCGCTTTCTGCGGTTTTCATTTCAACTTCTTGTAAGCCTTTATATTTTTCCAAGGCTTTTTCTAATTGCTCGCCTTGTAAACCTCTACGCACCGCCACATCACGGAAGAAAGGCGTGTCATATCGAGCATTTTTCTTCGCAAGAATGATCACTAAATGACTACAATCATCTAATTGATATTGCATACCCCAGCTAAAAGGTTTGAGTTTATCGCGTAATGCTTTATTTTGAATCACTAAGAACTTCCATGGCTCAGAGCCGACAGAGCTTGGTGATAAACGAGCAAATTCTAAAATTGCCGCGAAATCTTCTTGGCTGATTTTTTTATTCGGTTCGTAATAGCGTGTGGAACAGCGATTTTCGAATACTTGAAGCATTTGTTCGCGTGTAATTTGACTCATGTTTTCTTCCTCTTAACATTATCTAATTTGTGATCTTTTGACCGCACTTTAGCGCTCTTTCCAATATCCAATCCACTCTTTGAGTAATTGCATATTTTTCGTAATCGCGCCACCTTGTGGAATAAAATGCATCATATTGAGTCCATAACTGTCAGGCGTAATGCCTTCACCTACACTTGCAGGTAACACATCAAAACCTTGTTGTTGGAACAATAATTTTGCACGTTGCATATGCCATTCATTGGTGACTAAAATAATTTTGTGAATACCTTCTTTTTCCAACATTTGTTTGGTGAAAAGGGCATTTTCTTTGGTAGTAAGAGCTTTAGGTTCAATCCATTTAGTTGGCACATTAAAGAAGTTTTTGAGTTCTTCCGCAGCGATTTTTGCTTCAATGGCGCCAGTTGGACTCGCCCCTGTAATTAATAATGGCAAGTGCGTTTCTTTTTGCAAGAATGCGGCATAGCGTAAGCGTTCAAGTTGAATACCTGTTGAAGCTAATGGTGCATAAAGCTCTTTGCTATCACGTAAACCACCGCCAAGTAAAACGATCGCTTGAGCTTGTTGATAATCTTGCAGTGTTAAATGATCTTCAGTAATGAGACTGTCTTTAAGTACTTGTGCAGTGTAAGGAATACTTAAAAGATAGAGTAG
>CABSZQ010000214.1 GCA_902482195.1 uncultured Haemophilus sp. | reverse complement strand
CTTCAAAGGTTTCACCTTGGAAATGACTTGATTCGGTTTCAATAAAACTCACATTCGCGTGAATACCTTTTTGGTAAAGGCGATTAACTAAATAAATATAAGTTGGAAAGCCCACATCATCGCGACCAATGGCTTCAAATACGCCTTCATCGAGAAAATGACGTTGTGTCACCGAGGTTAAAAAGACGCGTTTTTTTGCCTTACTTTGAAGCTTTTCAATCATGTCATCCAAATCATCCACAAGCGTCGAGCGAGAGGCGAGTATCACATCGGCTTGAGGCACATCGTCCCAGTCATCCGACCATGATTTATGTAGAAGCGTAATATTATTCAGTTGATGCTTTTCTTTGTATTGCTGCACCATATCCAACATGCCTTGGCTGTAATCGAGGGCATACACAGCTTGGCATTGTTGGGCTAAAGGAATCACAAAGGTGCCGGGGCCACAGCCAATATCTAACACTGTTTCATCAGGTTGCACATTCATGGCTTTAAGCAACGTCTCGTTATAACGGCTTGGTTTACCCACTAAATTCTCGGCCATTTTAGGCGCTTTTTTATCCCACTTTGTTGGTGGAAGATTATAGTGATTGCAGGCTTTCAGATGTTGTTGATAGAGATCGTTGAAATTAATGTCATTGATGATCATAGTGGCGCCCCAAAGTGCGGTTAGTTTTCGGATTGTTTTTAAATTTCTTGATGATTATATGCTTTCTCCCACTTAAAATCATTTGAAAATGATTGACGCAAACGTTTTCGTTTTGGCGTGTTTTCCTTTATAATAGCCCGCGATTTTCATCTCAAACACAACTCAAAGGTACCCGTATGTTTCAAACTTTTCGTGGCTCACCCGCCCTTTCTGAATTCCGTATTCAAGGTTTAATGCAAAAATTCCAACAAAATCAATTACCGGTGAAATCGGTTTATGCGGAATATTTGCATTTTGTGGAATTAAATCGACCGCTTGTTAGCGAGCAGGAAGCAAAACTAAAAGCATTGTTACATTACGGCCCAACTTTGGCAGAACACGATGCCAAAGGCGAAACTTTTATTGTGATTCCACGCGTTGGCACGATTTCTTCTTGGTCTTCTAAAGCGACGGATATCGCGCATAATTGCGGTTTAAATGAAGTAGAGCGCATTGAGCGTGGTTTGGCGTATTATTTTGAGTTAAGCAAACCGCTTGATAAAAAAACAACAGAAAAATTGACCGCACTTTTACATGACCGAATGATGGAAACTGTGGTGCGTAATCCGCAAGATGCGGAGATTTTATTCCGTCATCAAGATCCGAAACCGTTCAAAACTGTGGATATTTTAAAAGGTGGACGCGAAGCCTTAGTGACAGCCAACGTAGAATTAGGCTTGGCACTGGCAGAAGATGAAATTGATTATTTGGTGGAAAATTTCACCCAATTAGGGCGCAATCCGCACGATATTGAACTTTATATGTTCGCGCAAGCCAACTCTGAGCACTGCCGCCATAAAATCTTTAATGCGGATTGGATTATTGACGGCAAAAAACAGGATAAATCCCTGTTTAAGATGATTAAAAATACCTTTGAGAAAACCCCTGATTTCGTGCCTTCAGCTTATAAAGATAATGCTGCGGTAATGGAAGGCTCAAAAGTCGGCCGTTTCTTTGCGGATCAAGATGGGCAATATCGCTATCACAATGAAGATGCACATATCTTAATGAAAGTGGAAACCCATAACCATCCAACGGCAATTTCGCCATTCCCGGGTGCTGCAACAGGTTCGGGCGGTGAGATTCGTGATGAAGGTGCAACCGGTCGTGGTGCCAAACCAAAAGCCGGTTTAACCGGTTTCTCTGTATCTAACCTTGTCATTCCAAACTTTGAACAACCTTGGGAAAATCCACTTTCCAAACCAAACCGTATTGCTTCAGCCTTAGATATTATGATTGAAGGCCCATTAGGTGGCGCAGCATTTAACAACGAATTTGGTCGTCCTGCATTATTGGGTTATTTCCGTACCTATGAAGAGAAAGTCAACAGCTTCAACGGCGAAGAAGTGCGTGGTTATCACAAACCGATTATGTTAGCGGGTGGTATCGGTAATATTCGTGGCGAACACGTTCAAAAAGGTGAAATTCCAGTCGGTGCGAAATTGATCGTATTAGGTGGCCCAGCGATGAACATCGGTTTAGGCGGTGGTGCCGCTTCTTCGATGGACAGCGGTAAATCAAAAGAAGATTTAGATTTTGCTTCTGTTCAACGTGAAAACCCAGAAATGGAACGTCGCTGCCAAGAGGTGATTGACCGCTGTTGGCAATTAGGTGATGAAAACCCAATTCTCTTTATTCACGATGTGGGGGCGGGTGGTTTATCCAACGCGATGCCTGAATTGGTGCACGATGGTGAACGTGGCGGTAAATTTGATTTACGCTCAATCCTTTGCGATGAAAAAGGTATGTCACCATTAGAAATTTGGTGTAACGAATCGCAAGA
This sequence comes from uncultured Haemophilus sp., assembly GCA_902482195.1. Lineage (GTDB taxonomy): Bacteria > Pseudomonadota > Gammaproteobacteria > Enterobacterales > Pasteurellaceae > Haemophilus_D. The sequence goes on along the minus strand of CABSZQ010000214.1, from coordinate 1,002 downwards.
ACGTTATGTATTAGCGGTTGCGCCAGAAAAACTCGAATTATTTACCGCACTTTGTGAACGTGAGCGAGCGCCATTTGCAGTCATTGGCGAGGCAACGGAAGAGAAACATCTAACCTTGCACGATAGCCATTTCGACAATAATCCAATTGATTTGCCAATGAATGTGTTATTAGGCAAAACCCCGAAAATGACGCGTGAGGTTTCATCAAAAACTGTGGAAAATCGACCGCTTGCAACAGAAAATATTCAATTAAAAGAAGCGTTACATCGTGTATTACGTTTACCGGTGGTGGCAGAAAAAACGTTCTTAATCACCATTGGCGACCGTTCGGTAACGGGTATGGTGGCACGCGATCAAATGGTCGGCCCATGGCAAATTCCGGTGTCTGATGTGGCTGTTACAACTGCATCATTAGACAGCTATCATGGTGAAGCCATGGCAATGGGCGAACGTGCACCAGTGGCATTATTAGACTTTGGTGCTTCTGCACGTTTAGCGGTAGCCGAATCTATTACCAACATTGCGGGCACCAACATTGGCGATATTAAACGCATCAAACTGTCTGCAAACTGGATGTCTGCAGCGGGCCATGGCGGTGAAGATGCAGGCTTATATGAAGCCGTAAAAGCAGTCGGTGAAGAACTTTGCCCAGCATTAGGTATCACCATTCCTGTGGGTAAAGACTCGATGTCGATGAAAACCACTTGGGAAGAAAATGGCGAGAAAAAATCCGTCACCGCACCGCTTTCTTTAGTGATTTCATCTTTTGCACGCGTGGAAGATGTCCGCAAAACCGTGACACCTCAATTACGCACAGACAAAGGCGCAAGCCGTTTATTATTGATTGACTTAGGCGAAAGAAAAAATCGCTTAGGCGCGACCGCACTTGCGCAAGTGTATAAACAATTAGGTGACAAACCAGCTGATGTGGTGAACGTAGCCAAACTGAAAAACTTCTTTAATGCAATGCAAGCATTGGTGGCAGAGCGTAAATTATTGGC
>CABSZQ010000213.1 GCA_902482195.1 uncultured Haemophilus sp. | reverse complement strand
CAATCTTATCTGGTCGATAACTAATACTCCCATATTGAAACGGTCGCCCATCAGCCAAATAAGTGGTGCTCGTCACATTCACAATCATGTCATACTCACCAAGATTTATCGCATTTTTTTCTTCTTCATTCGCATAGCGAAAGACAATTTTTCGTTGTGAGTGACTAATTTTTAATTTTAATTCGTTTTCTAAATAGTGATAAATAGAGTGCTCAGCGATTTCTCGGCTAATAAAAGGCACGATGCGGCGATCAAAATAAGAAACCTCGTATTCAACGGCTTCGCCATCAATTTCACGGAGACGAGCAATACGGTAGAAATCAATCTGGTCATCGACATTAAAAATATGCATCAGCTCTTCTTCACCCTGCACAATATACAAGCTGGTTAATGTGGTTTTTACTTGATGTGTTGAGGCACTATTTAATTCACTGACGGTTTTAATCTCAGAAAGCATTTGTGGTTTAGATAAATCATGTTCTAAAACAATCGAATTTCGGCCTTGTTGCTTTTGAATATAGCCATCAATTTCAAGTAAGGAAAGCGCTTTTCGAATAGTATCTTTAGAAAAACCATAGCTTTGCATGAGTTCATTTTCACTCGGGAGCTCTTGCAATGGCGATAAATTACCATTGTTAATTTGGGTCTTTATCTCGTTATAGACCTGCTTGTACTTGCTCATTTTTTAATCCTTTTATCGACCGTTTGTTCCGTAGGTGTCGCCATAGCATATCATAAAATCATAAATGTTATACGTATAAAATGTGATATTAGTCACTCTTTTACGAAAATGTTTTAAACTTTTACGTATAAGTTGTTGCATAAAAATACGGTTAGGTTAGAATGAGCCAAAATATAACTTCCTAGAGGAAATATTATGCTTACTCGTTCAAGTGGTGTTCTTATGCACATTACCTCGCTACCAAATGCATTCGGGATTGGTAGCTTTGGGCAATCGGCTTATGATTTTGTCGATTTTTTAGTTGAAACTAAACAAACTTATTGGCAAATTCTTCCACTTACTACCACCAGTTATGGTGATTCACCTTATCAATCTTTCTCTGCAATTGCAGGTAATACTCACCTTATTGATTTTGATTTACTAACCCAAATGGGCTTACTGAAAGAATCTGATTATGCTTCAGTCCATTTTGGTGATGATCCAACTAGCGTGGATTATGAACGTATCTTTTTCGCACGCCGTCCGATTTTAGAAACAGCCGTAAAAAATTTTTTAGCGAATCAATCACTCCAAGCTGATTTCAATCACTTCGAGAAAAACAATCGATTATGGTTGGACGATTTTGCTGAGTTTATGGCAATTAAAGAGCATTTTGGTAATCAAGCATTACAAAAATGGGATGATAAAAAAGCTGTTGCGCGCGATCCAAAAACATTAGAAAAATATCGCACGATGTTAGCTGATCAAATTCAGTACTTTAAAGTGACGCAATATTTCTTCTTTAAACAATGGAGCGAGTTAAAACATTACGCAAATCAGAAAGGCATTAAGATTATCGGTGATATGCCGATTTACGTGGCTGCAGATAGCGTGGAAGTTTGGACAAAACCTGAACTCTTCCAATTAGATAAAGAACGTAATCCGCTTTTTGTTGCGGGGGTTCCAGCCGATCAGTTCAGTGCAACGGGGCAACTTTGGGGCAATCCGCTTTACGATTGGGAAGAACACAAAAAACAAGGTTATGCTTGGTGGATTCATCGTATTGAAGAAAGCTTCAAGATTTATGATGTACTTCGCATCGACCATTTCAAAGGTTTTTCCGATTATTGGCAAGTGGATGGAAAAGCAGATATTGCTAAATATGGTAGTTGGCAGCCAGGTCCTGGCTATGATTTATTCAAAGCTGTTAAAGAGCAATTGGGTGACTTACCGATTATTGCTGAAGATTTAGGTAATATTGATGATAAAGCCAGAAAATTGCTTGCAGATTGTAATTACCCAGGCATGAAGATCCTGCAATTTGGTTTTGAAGATGTCAGCGGAAAAAGCTTAGATAGCCCGCATTATTGCATCCCGCATTCCATTGTTTATACCGGTACACATGATAACGATGTGACCAATGGTTGGTATAACAGCCTGACTGAACAACAGCAGCAATATATCAATGATTATACGCACCGCCGTGAGGATGAATCAATTTGCCAAGCGATGATTCGTCAGCTATTTGCGACGGTTAGCAATACCGCGATTGCCACAATGCAAGATGTTTTAGATTTGCCTGCGAGTTCAAGAATGAATGTTCCTTCAACAATTGGTGGAAACTGGCAATGGAGAATGCAGCAATCTGATTTAACGCAAGATAAAAAAGACTTTTTAGCAAAAATGACCACGTTATATCAACGTGCGAATCAGGAAAAATAATGATGAAATTTAGTACTTTTATAAAAAACGAAACCAACAAATCGCTTGAACAATTAAGCGATAAAGAAACTTATATTCAATTATTAAATTACGTAAAAACACTCTCAGCAGATAAACCTAAAAACACAGGTAAACGTAAGGTTTATTATATTTCTGCAGAATTCTTAATTGGTAAATTACTTTCTAATAACCTGATTAACCTTGGTGTCTATCAAGACATCAAAACAGAATTAGAAAGTGCGGGTAAATCATTAAGTCATATTGAAGATATTGAACCAGAACCGTCTTTAGGAAATGGTGGGTTAGGTCGTTTGGCTTCTTGTTTTATTGATTCAATGTCTACCCTTGGCTTAAATGCTGAAGGGGTAGGTTTAAATTATCATTATGGTTTGTTCAAACAAGTCTTTAAAAAGAATGAACAACATGCAGAGCCTAATGATTGGATTGAGGATAACTCTTGGTTAATTCCAACGGATATTAGCTATGAAGTGCCATTTAAGAAATTTACGCTAACTTCTAAATTAGATCGTATTGATATTTTAGGTTACAAGAAAGATACGAAGAACTATCTCAATTTGTTTGATATTCAATCAGTGAATCCTAAACTGATTAAAAAAGGTATCGAGTTTGATAAAACTGCGATTGAAGAAAATCTGACTTTATTCCTTTACCCTGATGATTCAGATAAAAATGGGGAATTGCTGCGTATTTATCAACAATACTTCATGGTATCAAATGCTGCACAATTATTAATTGATGAAGCGATTGCACGTGGTAGTAATTTACATGATTTAGCGGATTATGCGTATGTTCAGATCAACGATACTCACCCTTCAATGGTGATTCCTGAATTAATTCGCTTATTAACAGAAAAACATAAAATTAAGTTTGCTGAAGCCGTTGAAATCGTACGTAATATGGTGGGCTATACCAACCATACGATTTTGGCTGAAGCGCTAGAAAAATGGCCACTCGATTATCTAGATGAAGTCGTGCCTCATTTAGTAGTGATCATTAAAAAATTAGATAAATTAGTGCGCGCAGAATATAAAGATCCTGCAGTACAAATTATTGATAAACAAAAACGTGTGCAT
>CABSZQ010000212.1 GCA_902482195.1 uncultured Haemophilus sp. | reverse complement strand
GATTGGATATGTACCTACTTTTCCACGTACACCATCAGTACCAAAATATTTACGATTTGCCATGTTTATTCCTTATTAAATTTGAATAACGATGTTGCAGAAATCATTTATTCTACAACATATAAAATCTGTTAGTTTTTTTACGCTTGTTGCGTTGCCTGCCATACTTTTAAAGCATCTGCCGTTGCAGCTACATCATGTACACGCAAAATTGTCGCACCATTTTGAGCCGCAATTAATGCCCCGGCTACACTTCCTACAACACGTTCAGTCACGGGCTTATCTAATACAGCACCAATCATCGATTTACGTGAAAGCCCTGCTAAAACAGGATATCCGCTTTCACAGAAGTGAGCCAACTGTTGTAAAAGCTTGTAGTTATGCTGTACTGTTTTACCAAAACCAAACCCCATATCCCAAATAATATTTTCTTTGGCAATGCCTGCTGTTAAACAAGCTTGAGTTCTATCAGTTAAAAACTGATAAACATCTTGAACCACATCATCGTAATGTGGATTAGTTTGCATTGTACGAGGTTGTCCTTGCATGTGCATAATACAAGTGGGTAAATTCAACTGTCCTGCTATTTCGAGTGCGCCAGGTTCACGTAGAGCACGAATATCATTGATTAAATCCATGCCGACCTTCGCCGCTTCTTGCATTACCACAGCTTTAGAAGTATCAACTGAAATCCAACAATCAAAACGCTTTTTTACCGCTTCAACCAAAGGTATCACACGTTGCAATTCTTCAGCTTCAGACACTTCTTCCGCCATTGGACGAGTTGATTCACCGCCAATATCAATAATTGTTGCACCTTCTTTCAGCATTTTTTCAACTTGAAATAATGCTTTGTCTAGACTGAAAAACTGCCCGCTATCAGAAAACGAATCAGGTGTAAAATTCAAAATTCCCATAATTTGAGGTAATGATAAATCTAGACATTTGTTATTAGCATAAAGTTTCATAAAGTGCGGTCAATTTTTAAATCAAATTCGAAAGGTTAGATTATAACGGAATATAGTCATGAAAAGAATGAAATAATAAATAAAAAAGCCTTCCAAATTAGGAAGGCTTTATTTTTATGCTTCAGGATCTTCTGAATGATTAACCGCACTTTCAGTTTTCTCTTCTTGCGGTTTTGCTGTTGGTTTCGTGTCTTTGTTATCTTCCCAACCAGATGGTGGTGTAACAGGCTCACGATTCATCAATTGCTTGATTTGTTCTTCTTCAATGGTTTCATATTTCACTAACGCATCTTTCATGGCGTGAAGAATATCCATATTGTCGATCAAAATCTGTCTTGCTCTCGCATAGTTACGATTTACAATCGCACGAACTTCTTCATCAATTGCATGTGCTGTTTCGTCAGACATATGTTTTGCTTTCGCCATTGAGCGCCCTAAGAATACTTCGCCTTCATCTTCAGTATAAAGAATCGGACCGAGTTTATCTGAGAAGCCCCATTGGGTCACCATATTACGTGCAATATTGGTTGCCACTTTAATATCGTTGGATGCACCGGTAGAAATATTTTCTTCACCGTAAATCAAATCTTCTGCTAAGCGTCCTGCATAAAGTGTTGAAAGTTTACTTTCTAATTGTTTTTGGCTGATACTAATTTGATCACCTTCAGGCAAGAAGAAAGTTACACCTAATGCACGGCCACGAGGAATAATCGTCACTTTATGTACCGGATCATGTTCAGGCACTAAGTAACCCACAATCGCGTGACCTGCTTCATGGTACGCTGTCGATTCTTTTTGTTTATCCGTCATGATCATGGTACGGCGTTCTGGTCCCATGTTGATCTTATCTTTTGCTTTTTCAAACTCAAGCATCGATACAGTACGTTTATTGCTACGTGCAGCAAATAATGCCGCTTCATTAACCAAGTTCGCTAAATCAGCACCTGAATAACCAGGTGTACCACGAGCCAGTGTCATTGCATCTACATCATCAGCGACAGGTACTTTACGCATGTGAACTTTTAAAATTTGCTCACGACCTTTCACATCCGGTAAACCCACAACGACTTGACGGTCAAAACGGCCTGGACGCGTTAATGCAGGGTCAAGTACATCTGGACGGTTCGTTGCTGCAATAACGATTACGCCTTCATTACCACCAAAACCATCCATTTCAACTAGCATTTGGTTAAGGGTTTGTTCACGCTCATCGTGTCCACCACCTAAACCAGCACCACGTTGGCGACCTACTGCATCAATTTCATCAATAAAGATTAAGCATGGTGCATTTTTCTTCGCTTGCTCGAACATATCACGTACACGAGAAGCACCAACACCCACAAACATCTCTACAAAGTCAGAACCTGAAATGGTAAAGAAAGGCACTTTTGCTTCACCCGCAATAGCTTTTGCTAATAAGGTTTTACCTGTACCTGGAGGACCTACCATTAAAATCCCTTTTGGAATTTTACCACCAAGGTTTTGGAATTTTTTTGGTTCACGCAAGAAATCAACTACTTCACCGACTTCTTCTTTTGCGTCATCGCAACCTGCAACATCAGCAAAAGTCACTTTGATTTGATCTTGGTTCAGCATTTTCGCGCGGCTTTTACCAAAACTCATGGCCTTGCCACCGCCACCTTGCATTTGACGCATGAAGAAAATCCATACCCCTACAAGGAATAACATTGGGAACCACGAAATTAAAATTTGTGATAATAAACTGCGTTTTTCAAAAGGCGTACCTTCGATTTTAACTTTTTTATTTAGTAAGTCATCTAAGAGCTTTTTATCTTCCAACGGTGGCATGACGGTCATATATTTAGAACCATCATTTTTGGTCACAGTGATTTCATTCGCATCAAAACGCGCTTCTTTCACTTGACTATTACTCACATCATACACAAAAGTTGTGTAATCTGTTGAGTCACTCACGCCATTGGAATTAAAACTTTGGTAAGCTGTCATCATGACAATTGCTACCACAACCCATAGAACTAGATTTTTGACCATATCGTTCAAGGTTTAACCTGCCTTTCTTAAGTTAATTAAAATTAAACGAGATACTATCTCATCCCCGACACAATGAAAAGCTATCAAAGCAATTATCTATTCGCCTTTATAACCGCTTGCTACAATATAAACTTCGCGAGAACGCCCACGAGAGGCTTCAGGCTTACGCACTTTTACTACACTAAAGAGTGAACGAATTTCGCGCAGATACTCGTCAAAACCTTCTCCTTGGAATACTTTGACCACAAAACTGCCTTTTTTCGCCAAAACTTGCTTACACATATCTAAAGCCAGTTCCACTAAATACATTGCTCGCGGAATATCAACCGATGGCATACCACTAAAATTCGGTGCCATATCGGACATCACTACATCAACTTTAGCTTCCCCAACCCGTTCTAATAATGCATTCAACACGTTTTCATCACGGAAATCGCCTTGTAAAAAATCAACGCCGACAATTGGATTCATGTCCAAAATATCGCACGCAATGACTCTTC
>CABSZQ010000211.1 GCA_902482195.1 uncultured Haemophilus sp. | reverse complement strand
GAGATAGCGTTCCAAATGAAATGAATGCAAGTGATCATCGTTCTAAACATACAGGTTATTCTCGCATTCCTGTATCAATAATGCCGAGTGTCGGTGTTGGTTATTGCCATCACTGCTGGTAATTAAATGACTAAAAAATTAACCGTACTTGAAAAAGTGCGGTTATTTTTTTATCTGTTTATAAGCCTAAAATAGATTTCACAAAAGGAATGGTCAGATTTCGTTTAGCTTGCAATGAGGCTTTATCGAGTTTCACTAATGCTTCTTTCAGCGTTGCCATATCACGATCTAAACGAGTAAATATAAAATTGGCAGTCTCATCTGAAAGCATAATACCTCGCTGATGGGCATTTTGTTTCAATACAGTGAGTTTTTGTTCGTCGCTGAGTGGAATTAATTGATAACTTTCTCCCCATTTTAAGCGAGAAGCCAGATCCGGTAATTTAACGGGGAGAGCAGTAGGAGATTGCTCTGCACTGACAACCAATAAGGTTTTACCATTAGCTTTAATACGATTAAAGAGATCAAATAAAGCTATTTCCCATTCTGAATTTCCAATAACCGCTTGCAAATCATCCAGACAAACCAACTCTTGCTGTTCTAAATTTTCAAAAACCGCAGTGGAGAAATATTGTGATTTGTTCAACGGAACATAAATGGCACTTCGTTGTTGCTGAATATATTCATTACAGAGTGCGCGTAGAAGATGAGTTTTTCCGACGCTTTGTTTTCCCCAAAGGTAGAAGAATTGTTGCTGTAAATCAGTCATATTTTGATGCAAAGAATTGAGCAATAATGCATTATTATCGCTATAAAAATTCTCAAGCGTTTCATCATCAATTTGATGAATAGGTAAAGAAAGTTGCTGATTCACGGATTAACGAGTTGATTTAAAATAAAAAAGAAAGGGCTAAATTTTCATTTAACCCTTTTGTTTGGGAAGTTTTATTCTACTTCATTTTTTGCTTTTGGCAAAATCAAGTTCAGTACAATAGCAACGATAGCGCAAAGGCTGATACCTTTTAGGGAAACCGCATCGCCGACGTTGACAAACATATTACCGATCCCGAAAGTCATCACCACAGAAATGATGCAAAGGTTGCGAGGTTCAGTCACATCCACTTTACCTTTAATTAAGGTACTCATTCCGACAACGGCAATCGAACCGAATACTAACATCATAATGCCACCCATTACGATGGTTGGGATAGTAGAAAGGAATGCACCTACTTTACCACAGAAGGAAATTGCAATTGCCCATACCGCTGCCCAAGTCATAATATTAGGGTTGAAGTTACGAGTGAGCATGACTGCACCGGTTACTTCGGCATAAGTGGTATTTGGTGGACCACCTACTAATGAAGCTGCAGCCGTTGCGACACCATCGCCTAATAAGGTGCGATGTAAGCCTGGTTTTTTAAGGAAATCTTTACCTGTTACAGAACTAATTGCCATAATACCACCAACGTGTTCAACGGCTGGTGCGATAGCAATGGGTAGCATATAAAGAATGGCTTCTAAATTAAATTCTGGTTTAGTTAATTGGGGTAATTCAAACCATTTTGCGTCTAAAACAGGTTGAAAGTTAATTAAGCCTAGGAATAAACAAACCACATAGCCAGCAACGATACCAAACATAATTGGAATCAGTTTCATCATACCTTTAGCAAATACTGCAACAGAAAGGGTAGTGACTAAGGTAATCATAGAAACCAATACAGAGTGCTCATAGCTATATGCACTGTTTTTACCTAATGCCATATCAACAGCAACTGGTGCAAGTCCCATACCAATAATGATAATTACGGGCCCCACAACAACAGGCGGGAAGATTCGTTCGAGTGCAGCACTGCCGCGTAATTTCACTAAGGTTGACAGTGCGAAATAGACGAAACCTGCGCAAGCAAGTCCACCCATTGTGGTTGGAATACCCCAAGTTTGTACGCCATATTGAATAGGCGCAATAAAGGCAAAAGAGGAGGCTAAGAAAATAGGAACCTGTTTACCGGTACAAAGTTGGAAAAGTAGCGTACCGATACCTGCGGTAAGAAGGGCTGTATTAGAATTTAATCCAGTGATTAAAGGAACTAATACTAAGGCACCAAAGGCAACAAATAACATCTGTAAACCGACAAACGCTTGTTTGCCCATGCTTTGCACCTCAACAGGTGCGGTTGTAGTTTGATTACTCATTTAGTTTCAACTCTCGGTTTGAATTAACTGAAAGTGCGGTCGGTTTTAATGCTTTTTTAGCTTTTGTGTTTTCACGCACGGAAAAAAGACGGCGATAAATGCCGTCTTATTTAAAGGGAATTATTTCGTCCCAAAAATCTTATCGCCTGCATCACCCAAGCCAGGGATGATGTAGCCTTGTTCATTTAAGTGATCATCAATCGATGCGCAATAAAGTTCGATATCTGGATGCGCTTTTTCTAATGCTTTGATCCCTTCAGGTGCCGCAACTAATACTAATACTTTGATATGTTGGCAACCTTTTGCTTTTAATAGATCAATTGTAGAGATCATTGAACCACCCGTTGCAAGCATTGGATCCACAACGATAGCTAAACGTTCTTCTAAATCGCTCGCGAGTTTTTGGAAATAAGGGACGGGTTCAAGGGTTTCTTCATTACGATAAATCCCAACCACACTGATACGAGCACTTGGAACATGTTCTAATACACCATCCATCATACCAAGGCCAGCGCGTAAAATTGGCACAACAGTGACCTTTTTGCCTTTGATACGTTCGATTTCGACTGGGCCATTCCAACCTTCAATAATCACTTTTTCTGTTTCAAGGTCGGCAGTGGCTTCATAGGTGAGTAAGCTACCTACTTCAGTGGCGAGTTCACGGAATTTTTTGGTATCAATATCAGCTTCGCGCATCACGCCTAATTTATGTTTAACAAGCGGATGTTTAACTTCAACAAGTTTCATTCTTTTCTCCCTTTTAAAAAACAAATCGGAGAATTCTATATCAGAAATATTGAATTTCCTAGTGTTTTTATTATGACAGTTCGGTATAAAAACGGTGATAAAATTGACTACACTTTGCTATTAAATACATCCACCACAGCTCCCACAGCGCCAATCTTCCTTATTCACTGCTTGATAAAATGCTCTCATGGTTTCTTCTTCTAAGGGAATATTATGCTCAATAAAGACATCGGAAAGCCAATCGATATTTTCCACAATCCAATCATCTTCCATTAAGCCTTCTCGATAAAGTTCATCTTCGGGATCCATGAAATTATAAATATTATTTGTTCCCATATCTTTATCACGGCGTTCAAGTGGCAGTACTACAGGTAAACCAAAATAAGTAATATCCCAATGACCTAGACATAGCGTATTGCCCTTTGATGACCAACTAGCGTTGAATGGATTGTCACTCATGTTGAAATGTTATAAGAAAAGTTGAAAAGTATGGAAAGTATAGATCTAAAGACAAATTTAATCATACTTAAAAGAAGGTAAATGGTTTGATGG
>CABSZQ010000210.1 GCA_902482195.1 uncultured Haemophilus sp. | reverse complement strand
TGTTTTCTTTCCATACGTTACAGAAACCTTGCGATATTTCCCAGTCAAAGTTGATTTGTAACGCTCGACAAAGCAGTATCGATTTTCAAGTTTTCCATTGACTAGAACCTCTCTGTTCTCGATCCACATAATATCTCTCCTTTTACGAATGTGCGTTCTTTTTCAGGTATTTTAAAACCCGCCATGAAGACGGGTCAGAATATGCGTGTGTAACTCTTTTTTTTTATTACTTATTGAGATGTTGAACTGCATAGTCAGCTTCTTCTTGAGTGAATTGTTCACCATCGGCAGAAGCTAACTGATCGCGGATAGCTTCAGTCGACATATCCATTTCTTCTTGATAAGTTTTAGCTGTTTCTAAAGCATTTTTATTCCAGTCGGCTTTAACATGATCAACAGCATATTGTGCAGCGTCAGCAGGGAATTTTTCACCATCTTCTGATGTTAGTTGATCATATAAGCCTTTTTTAGACATATGCATAGTATCTGAATATGTTTGCGCTGCTCTTAATGCTGAACGAAATTCAGCTGATACACTTTCGCTAGAACTAGACTCGCTTGTTGAGCTGGATTTTTCTGAAGTTGAACTAGAAGAGCTTTTGCTAGTTTGCTCTGTTTTTGAGCTGCTAGAACTACCGCTAGAAGTATCATCAGAATCGCCACCAAACACACCACCAACAATGAAAACAGCGAATACAACTACGATCCAAAACCAAAGCTTTTTATACAAAGGCTTTTTTTGAACATATGTATTACCATTCTCGTCTTTAATTGTTTTGCCATAAAAGACATCTCCTTTTTATTCCAGCTTTTAACGTCATCAGTGTTTTGGACAAAGTGGCTGTTGCAAAAAAATGCAATAGTCACATCTTTCAATTTTAAATACTTTCTTTTAAAATTCTTTTAACTTTAGACTCAAAATTCAAGCTTAAGCCTTGCATTTCAAGAAAACGAACCGGGTTTATGTCTCGCACGTCCACGCCTGTTTTCAATGAATACTCGTTTAAAATTTCTTTTAACATGAACGTATTTGCCTCTGCTTCCATTTTTAACCGCTCCGCTTGTGTTGCAGTATACAGACCAGTTTGATGTCGGTGTTCGATACAGTGCAAAAGCTCGTGTTTAAGTACGAATTCTTGTTGATGTTCTTCCAGATTCGAGTTAATAAAAATAGTATTGAGATCCGGCAAGAAAACGCCTTTGACTGGCAAATTATCCATGTATGCAATTTTTACATCTAAATTCAATAAAACCACTTCTTTTTTATTTCTTAGTCTTTAAGTATGCTTTTAGAATTTCCTTCATTGCAGTTCTTTCTTCGTCGGTCAACGCTCTACCTTCAAAAGTCATCGCATTGTCCAACGCTTTTTCTAGATCTATATCAGTATGTGACGGAGTTTCTCTATCTAATAAATAATCAACCGAAACGCCGAAATAATCAGCGACTTTTACTAAGATATCAGATTTTGGAATTTGCGTTTTCCATTTGTACAAAGTTGTAGGCCCGATGCCTAATTTGTCGCCCAGCTCTCGTACTGATATACCTTGTTTTTTAGATAGTTCTTGAACTCTTTCATAAACGTTCATAAAAAAACACCTTCTTTTTATCTTTTAGGGTGATTTTCTATTGACATTAAACCCAACAGGGTATAATATATAAATGTGCTAAGGAATAAGCGAAAAACCAAGCACAAATAAAAATCACATAACAGGGGTGAACCCCCCTTTGTTTCCTATGCCTTAATTGTATCTTTTAAGGTCAAGAATGTCAATAATTAGCTAATAAATTCGCTAAAAAAGTTAGGAGGTGGTCACATGAGTAGAAGTGAACTGGAAATTGAAGTCTTCATTGCTTTGAAAAAAATGGGCAAAAACAAAAAATGGTTAGCTGAAAAGTTGGAGATAAGTCAATCTTATTTGTCCGATATCCTACACGGAAACCGAAAAGCTAATGACAAAGTTGAGCTCATCAAAGGAATTCTAAAACTGGGAAAGGATGACGAAAAATGCAAGAATTAAAAGTTCTAGGGAAAGAGAAAGTCGGCAAGTTTGAATTTACCGGTGTTGAAGGTGGATTCGGTGAAGGCAAGAAGTCAATGCTTGTAAGAGATATTGCAGCGATTCACGGACAACCAGTCTATGAAATTAATCGCCGTATCAATGACAACCGAAAAAGGTTTAAAGACGGAATTGACATTATTGATTTTCTAAATGGGTCTGAGCCATTTAGAAAGTTTGCCGAAGATAATGGGTTTATCGGAAGCAACAGAACTCAACACGTTTACCTGCTAAGTGAACGTGGATACGCAAAACTTTTAAAGATTCTCGAAGATGACAAGGCTTGGGAAATTTACGATGAACTTGTAGATAATTACTTCAACATGCGTCAAGCTATCAAAACGGATTCGGCAATCGGCTTAAAAGGCAAGCGTTTAGCAATCATGGAAGAAAACGCAAAGACGAACCAAGCCAAATTACTTTTTAAAGTTGCTACCGGAACAGCCTCCAACAGCGCTCGTGAAAGAATTTTCGCTCATATTGCTACAGAATTAACGGGTGAAAAATTTATACCAGAAATTCAAGAGAAAGAATTTAGTGCAAAGGAAGTCGGCGATGAACTTGGTATTACTGCTAATAAAGTTGGTAGAATTGCAAACATTCTCGACTTGAAAGCTGAACAACCAGGGCAAAATCAATTTGGTCGTTGGGCGATGAGTAAATCACAGTATAGCAATAAAGAAGTAGCTCAATGGCTATATTATCAAGCTGGTGTGAATAAAATTGCTGAATTTTTAAGAGAGGGTTAATAGAAATGGAATTTGAAACTGTAAAGGAATGTTTAGAAATGTTACTTGATTTGAATAACACTGAAAATGAATTACAAGTAGATGGAAAACTAGGAACTATTAATGATTTAAAAGATTTTAATTTTGAATTAATAGTTAATATGTGTGATCTCCTAGGACTGGAAAGCCTTTATTTAGGAATCGATACAGATGAAAGCAATTGATTTTGATAAAAATGAAAACATCTTAGATGAAGTAAGAAGGTGGGCGACATGATGGCGAATGGGTGGAAAACACCACAGGAAATCATGAAAGACTACGGATTAGAAAAATCAGCATTTGCAGAGCGTAAGCGAGATTGTATTGCTAATCCAGAGTATCGGGATGCGATAGTCCAAGACGGTCGCAAGATGACATACATCATTGAAGAGCGTTGGCAAGCATACTTGAGATATCGATCAGAGCAATACCGAATTAGGATGCTAGATCCACATATTAGGAAAAGCACGGCTAATTGATATTGAAGGCTAAACAATGGATGGAAGAGAACCGTCAGCGGATTGACTGGCGGGCCAAGTTACCAAGATAAGGAGATAAAAATAATGTTTGTAAAAAATTCATCAGTAACCATTGAAACTAAAGACTTTGCCATGCTTCTGGCTATGCTGCCATCTTGTGGTTGGAAGACAATCAACGGAAAGAAAAAAAGCATGGGAA
>CABSZQ010000209.1 GCA_902482195.1 uncultured Haemophilus sp. | reverse complement strand
CAATTTATTTCTCTATATAAACGGTAAACTGCCAAACGGCTACCACGAATTACAAACGCTTTTCCAATTTCTTGATTTCGGAGATTGGCTCACCATTGATATTCGCCAAGATAAACAAATCCACATCACACCAGAAATTCCAGGCTTACCTCTAGAACAAAACTTAATCTATCGTGCAGCGACACTCCTACAAGAAAAAATAGGCTGTACACTCGGTGCCACAATTCATTTAGATAAAATCCTACCAATGGGTGGTGGGATTGGCGGCGGCTCATCCAATGCGGCTACGACTCTGCTTGCTTTAAACTATTTATGGCAAACCCATTTATCCATTGATGAACTTGCCGAGCTTGGACTAAAACTTGGGGCTGATGTGCCTATCTTTGTTCATGGCCAAGCCGCTTTTGCAGAAGGTGTGGGTGAAAAAATTCAATACTGTGAACCACAAGAAAAATATTATGTGGTGCTAAAACCTGAAACTGCGATTTCTACTGCTGTGGTTTTTAGCGACCCCAATTTGCCACGCAATACAGAAAAAAGATCCCTTGCCGAACTTTTGAATCAACCGTTTGCAAACGATTGCGAAAAAGTCGTGCGAACTCAATATCCTGAAGTTGAAAAAGCCCTACTATGGTTGCTACAATATGCACCAGCCAGATTAACCGGAACCGGGGCTTGTGTTTTTGCTGAATTTGATGATGAAAAATCAGCACAAGCTGTTTTCCAACAAAAACCGAAGGAATTTTTCGGCTTTGTTGCTAAAGGATTAAACGTTTCACCATTACATGCGATGTTGAAACAACTCTCGACCAACCAATCTATCTACACTCAACCTGAGGTTATATAAAATGCCAGACATTAAACTCTTTGCTGGAAATGCTACGCCTGAGCTAGCGAAAAAGATTTCTGAACGTCTTTACATTTCATTAGGCGATGCCACCGTTGGTCGCTTTAGCGATGGTGAAATCCAAGTGCAAATTAATGAAAATGTGCGTGGTGCAGACGTGTTTATTATTCAATCCACTTGTGCACCAACGAATGACAACCTGATGGAATTGATTGTAATGGTTGATGCTTTACGTCGTGCATCAGCTGGTCGTATTACTGCTGTTGTTCCTTATTTCGGTTATGCTCGTCAAGATCGTCGTGTACGTTCTGCTCGTGTTCCAATCACTGCAAAAGTGGTAGCAGATTTACTTTCAACTGTAGGAATTGACCGCGTATTAACTTGTGACTTACACGCAGAGCAAATCCAAGGTTTCTTTGATGTGCCAGTTGATAACGTATTCGGTTCACCCGTTTTACTTGATGATATCTTGAAGAAAACCGATCTCGTAAACCCTATCGTTGTTTCTCCAGATATTGGCGGTGTGGTACGTGCTCGCGCGGTAGCGAAATTATTAAATGATACCGAAATGGCAATTATCGACAAACGTCGTCCACGTGCAAACGTATCACAAGTTATGCATATTATCGGGGATGTCGCAGATCGTGATTGTATCCTTGTGGATGATATGATTGATACAGGTGGTACATTATGTAAAGCAGCTGAAGCATTAAAAGAACGCGGTGCAAAACGCGTATTTGCTTACGCAACTCACGCCGTATTCTCTGGTGCAGCAGTACAACATTTAGCAAGCGATGCGATTGATGAAATTGTGGTGACTGATACTGTTCCACTTTCACCTGAAATGAAAGCGCTTGGTAAAGTACGCGTGCTTACCCTTTCTACTATGCTTGCTGAAGCAATTCGTCGTATCAGCAATGAAGAATCTATTTCAGCAATGTTTGAATAATTCTTTCGCTTAGCATTCATTTTAAAAGTGCGGTCAGAAAATCCAGTGTTTTTTGACCGCACTTTTTTATGCTATGACTAAAAATAAAGCAAAAAAAAGTGCCCCACTGGGGCACTACTCGGAAAGCAAAATAGATGTCGGCTATTTAAAAATAGCACTTATTTTTAGTGATTTAAGAATACGGCAAAGTCCTTTACATTGCAAATAGCAATGTTCAAATTTGTGAGCTAAATCACGCTTTTTCTTCACTTTTTTATGTTTAATCGTTTTCGTATAAAAAAAGAGGAGCATACTGCTCCTCTTCTCCTGAAATAGAATTAAATTAGCCGTTAATAAATTTTTCGCCTAATTCAATATCTGCACGCAATGTTGGTAACATTGCTTCTAAAGCTTCTTGTTCAAATTTGCTTAAGGTACCGATTGGTAAAATTTCTTCTACACCTTCCTTACCTAAACGTACTGGCTGAGCGAAGAAACGTGCGTATTTACCATCACCTTCTACATAAGTACATTCAACGACAGTTTCACCACTTAAGCCTTTCACTAATGAACGTGCAAAACGTGCTGCAGCTTGAGCCATAGAAAGTGTCGCAGAACCGCCACCTGCTTTTGCTTCAACCACTTCAGTACCTGCGTTTTGGATACGTTTAGTTAATGGTGCAATTTCCTCTTCTTTCCACTCAGCATATTGAACTTGTGAAAGCAATGGAAGAATGGTTACACCTGAGTGGCCACCAATTACCGGTACGCTTGTACGAGAAACATTTAAGCCTTTTAATTCAGATACAAATGTTTCTGAACGTAATACGTCTAAAGTAGTCACACCGAATAATTTACGTTTGTCGTAAACACCCGCTTTTTTCAATACTTCTGCAGCAATCGCAACAGTCGTGTTCACAGGGTTGGTGATAATACCTACACAAGCTTTTGGACAAGTTTTTGCAACATGTTCAATTAAGTTACGCACGATACCTGCATTGATATTGAAAAGATCTGAACGATCCATGCCCGGTTTACGTGCTACCCCTGCAGAAATTAAAACGACATCAGCACCTTTAAGTGCAGGCGTTGGATCTTCTCCCGCAAAACCTTCTACTTTAACCGCTGTTGGAATATGACTCACATCTTTAGCCACACCTGGTGTCACTGGTGCGATATCATACAGTGCTAATTCACTTTCAGCGGGTAATTGTAATTTAAGTAATAAGGCTAATGCTTGACCAATACCGCCTGCTGCGCCTAATACTGCAACTTTCATAAAATACTCCTCATGTATTAATTAATCCTAACTAGGTAGAATTTTAAAGTCTTAGGCATTAAATTACAAACAGAGAAATTCAATAATGCGATCTAGCTCAAACTTTTCAAACGGCAAATTTATTTTAATTGCCTAAAATGAATTTTTATGCAATTCTTATGCAAATTCCCCTGTGCGAGAATAACTATGTCTGATCAATTAACAAAAGCATTTAAAGAACTGCTAAACCAAGAGCGATTTGCTTCTCAAAGTGAAATCGTTGAAGCCTTAAAGAATCAAGGATTCCAAACCATTAATCAATCTAAAGTTTCACGTATGTTAAGCAAATTTGGTGCAGTTCGAGCAAGAAATACCAAAATGGAAATGGTGTATTGCTTACCAAGTGAATTAAGTGTCCCCGCCACCAGCAGTCCATTAAAAAATTTGGTTTTGGATATTGATCACAATGATTTTGTTATCGTCATTAAAACCTCTCCAGGTGC
>CABSZQ010000208.1 GCA_902482195.1 uncultured Haemophilus sp. | reverse complement strand
AAGTATATTTTCGATATCATTAAATTTTTCATTATTATTTCCAAAGAAATTTAACACCTCTTTTCTTATATAATTAGAATTATATCCATTATATATCAAAAATGTTATGTAGCTTCTTGTAATTCTTCTTATTTCTTTAAATGTTTCTTTTTTATTTTTAATCAGTTCTACAATTTTTAACTCAAGTTTTTTCTTATAATCAATTTGATTAACTAGATTGTATATTATGGTAAGGGTATTTTTTATAACAGCATAATTTTCTCTTCTTTTAGGATCCTTTAAGATGGTGTTTATTTCTTTTCTAGAAATAGTAATCATTTCATCAGCAATTTCATCTTTTTCTAGATTTGTTACAAGTTCATCAAGAACATGTGAAATATTTGGCTGTTTTATATTTCCTTTTTCAATTTCATTTATAACTTCAAAAGCTTCTTCAATTAGAGAATGCAGGTTTAAAATAGATGGTTTATAAGTATCCAACGTATAATCAAACAGCATTTCTTCTAATATTTGATAGAAGAAGATAAAATTTTTATTATTTTCTAGCTCAGTAAACTTATATAGACTTCTGAATTTCATTTTATGTTTCCTTAGTAAGTTAATGATTAATGAATCTTACTTCATCGCCACACCCAGCCATTTCATCATCTCTCTCTCATCCCAACCTTTACGTTTAGCATAATCTTGAGCTTGGTCTTCATCAATACGACCTAAAGTGAAATAGTTACTTGCAGGGTGGGTAAAGTACCAACCGCACACAGAAGCCGCTGGCCACATGGCGTAGCTTTCAGTGAGTTTCATGCCGATGCGTTGTTCTACTTCTAATAAATCCCAAATCAAGGCTTTTTCCGTGTGTTCCGGGCAACTTGGGTAACCCGGTGCTGGGCGGATGCCGACATAGTTTTCATTGATTAAACCTTGGTTGTCGAATTCTTCTTGCGTGTAGCCCCAAATGCGGGTGCGTAGCTCAAAGTGCAAGTATTCTGCCATGGCTTCCGCTAAGCGGTCGCCTACGGCTTGTAGCAAGATGGCGTTGTAGTCATCGCCTGCCGCTTTATAGCCTTCTACAAGTTCCATTTCTTCAATACCCGCACAGACGGCGAACATCCCCATCCAGTCTTTTTTGCCGCTTTCGCGATCGGCAATAAAGTCGCTTAAGGCAAAGTTAAACGGGCTTTTGCTGTTTTTGCCTCGTTCGGTTTGTTGGCGTAAGCCATAAGCGGTGCCAATGGTTTGTGTGCGTTCTTCATCATAAAATAACACCACATCATCGCCCACACGTTCCGCAGGGAAAATGCCTAAAATACCGCTTGGGTTGAGTTTATGGTTTTGCTCTAATTCATCTAAAACCACTTGTGCATCATTCCACACTTTGCGTGCTTCTTCGCCACCTTCCGGATAATCAAAGGCATCAGGATAGCCGCCCATCAAGCCCCAAATGCGGAAGAATGGCGACCAGTCGATAAATTTACGTAATGTGGCAATCGGTACGTTTTTAAATTCCACAATACCCGTTTGGTTTGGTGTTGGTGGCACGTAATCTGCCCATTCACCACTAAAGCCATCAAAGCGGTTTGCGCGAGCTTCTTCAATGCTAAGTTGCTTACGAAGCGGTTTACGGTTAGAGAAAGATTGCTGAATTTTCTCGTAATCCTTTTTAAATTGTTCCCACAATGCCGCACGGCTTTCAGGGTTCATCAAGGTTGCACACACCGTAACCGCACGGGAGGCGTTAGAAGTATAAAATACGCCGTGTTCTTTATATTTTGGATAAAGTTTAATTGCTGTATGTTCTTTAGAGGTGGTTGCACCGCCAATCATCACAGGCAGGTTTAAGCCTAAGCGAGTCATTTCACCCAAGAAGTATTCCATCTCATCTAGAGAAGGGGTAATTAAACCACTTAAAGCAATGATATCGGCTTTTTCATCAATGGCGGTTTGAATGATTTTATCTGCCGGCACCATCACGCCCAAGTCAATCACTTCAAAGTTATTACATTGCATCACTACGCTTACGATGTTTTTACCGATGTCGTGCACGTCGCCTTTCACGGTTGCAATCACCACTTTACCGTTGCTTGAACCTTTTTGTTTAGTCGCATTGATAAATGGCTCTAAATAGGCTACGGATTGTTTCATCACGCGTGCAGATTTCACCACTTGTGGCAGGAACATTTTACCGTCACCGAATAAATCGCCGACTACGTCCATGCCTGCCATTAGCGGACCTTCAATCACATCTAATGGGCTTGGTAATGTTTGGCGAGCTTCTTCCGTATCTTCCACAATGTAAGTGGTAATCCCTTTCACCAGCGCGTGTTTTAAACGTTCTTCAACCGGCCAAGTACGCCATTCAGCCACAGAATCCACCGCACTTTCATCGTTGCCTTGATTGCGATATTTTTCTGCAATATCGAGTAGTTTTTCGGTGGCATCAGGGCTGCGGTTTAATACCGCATCTTCTACAATTTCACGCAATTCAGGATCGAGATCGTCATAAATTGCCAGTTGTCCTGCATTTACAATCCCCATATCCATGCCTTGCTTGATGGCATGATAGAGGAAGACGGCGTGAATGGCTTCACGCATCACGTTATTACCCCGGAATGAGAAGGAGACATTCGACACCCCGCCCGAGATTTTTGTGTGTGGTAGGGCGCGTTTAATGCGACCTGTGGCATTGATGAAATCCACGCCGTAGTTGTTGTGTTCTTCAATCCCCGTACCAATGGCGAAAATGTTCGGGTCGAAAATAATATCTTCTGGTGGGAAGCCAAGTTGATTGACTAAAATGTTATAGGCACGGGTACAGATTTCTACTTTGCGATCTTCGGTATCGGCTTGTCCCACTTCATCGAATGCCATAACCACTACGGCTGCGCCGTATTTACGCACCAGTTTAGCGTGTTCGACAAAGATTTCTTCGCCTTCTTTCAACGAAATAGAGTTCACAATTGGTTTACCTTGTACCGACTGCAAACCTGCCTCAATTACTTCCCATTTAGATGAGTCGATCATGACTGGCACTTTTGCTGCATCAGGCTCGGTCGCCATAATATTGAGGAAACGGGTCATGCATTTTTTGCCGTCGAGCAAGGCTTCGTCCATATTGACGTCGATCACTTGTGCCCCGTTTTCCACTTGGTCGATAGCAATTTCAATGGCTTCAGCAAATTTGTCTTCTTTAATTAAACGTTTGAATTTCGCCGAACCTGTCACGTTATTACGTTCGCCCACGTTCACGAATAGGCTTTCATCATCAATATTGAGTGGTTCTAAGCCTGATAAACGCATCGCAGTTTTAATTTCAGGCAATTTACGTGGCGCAATACCTTGCATGGCATCGGCAAAGGCTTTGATATGCTCTGGCGTCGTACCACAACAACCACCGACAATGTTTACAAAGCCACTTTCAGCCCATTCTTTAAGGTGTGCCGCCATCTCTTCAGCACCTAAATCGTAGCCACCAAAGGCATTTGGTAAGCCCGCATTTGGGTGAACGGAAACATAGGTTTCGCTGATTTTAGACAGTTGTTCAACATATTGA
>CABSZQ010000207.1 GCA_902482195.1 uncultured Haemophilus sp. | reverse complement strand
GGTACACCTTATATTTTAGGTGGACAGTCTCGTGATGGTATTGATTGTTCTGGTTTTGTGCAAAAGACCTTTCTTGATCGTTTTAATATCAATCTTCCTCGAACGACGAAAGATCAAGCTGGTTACGGAAAACTTGTTCGTAAAGAAGATATCCAAACTGGCGATTTAATTTTCTTTAAAACGGGACGAGGACCAAATGGCTATCATGTTGGAATTTATGTGAAAGAAGATAAGTTTTTACATGCTTCAACCAAAGGTGGCGTGATTTACTCTTCGATGAACAGCCCTTATTGGAAAAAAGCTTTTTGGCAAGTTAGACGAGTATAGTGAAAAGAAAAAAGTGCGGTTAATTTTAACCGCACTTTTCTTTTATGGATTTGCTGTAGGGCGAATACCTAATGTATGACAAATCGCATACGTGAGTTCGCTACGATTTAACGTGTAGAAGTGGAAGTCATTCACACCTTCACGAGAAAGGATTTTTACCATATCCATGGCCACACTCGCCGCGACGAGATTGCGAGTCGTTGGATCATCATCTAACCCTTCATAAGCTTTAGCCAACCATGCCGGGATTTTTACATTCGTAAATGATGCCATTTTTTGCAGCTGTTTGAAATTAGTAACAGGTAGAATACCTGGAACAATTTCAGCCTCAATACCAATGGATGCACAGCGGTCACGGAAGCGAAGATAACTATCAATATCAAAGAAGAATTGAGTAATGACATGATTAGCGCCTGCATCAATTTTACGCTTCAAATTGATTAAATCTGCTTGTGCTGATTTTGCTTCAGGGTGAACCTCTGGGTATGCTGCAACCGAGATATCAAAATCAGCTACGGAGCGGAGTAGTTCAACTAAATCAGCTGCATAGAAAGGTTTTTTCGCATAGCCTTTTGGCTCATCACCGCGTAATGCCACAATGCGACGAATACCGCTATCCCAATAATCTTTTGCAATTTCTTTTAATTCTTCAGGTGTGGCATCAATACCTGTTAAATGTGGTGCAGCTTCTATGCCTGTTTCTGCTTTAATGGCTTTCACGATGCTATGTGTACGATCACGCTCGCCAGAGTTTGCGCCATAAGTGACGGAAACAAATTTAGGATTTAATACTTTTAAGCGATGGATAGAATCCCAAAGCATGCTTTCCATTTTTTCATTTTTAGGAGGAAAGAACTCAAAGGAGACATTAATTTTTTTGTTAGTATCAGCAAGATGTTGATTTAATGTGTTAATTTCGTTTGCGTAGCTCATAGCATGCCTTCTTACGTTTTTTATTAGAATGCACTTATCATAAGATAAGAACTAATATGCGTCAATTTCAATGATTTCATCAAAATAATGAATGAAATTAATGATTGTTTATTGTGCGTTGTATTTTAAAAGAAAATCAATTTATTTGCACAAAAAGTTAGCATTTTTTCTAAAAATAGGTATAATACGCCGACCCTGTAAATGCACGGATTCCCACCGTGCATTATTTTATCGAGATCACACTCGAAGGGGTGGAGATTAAGATTAATGGTTGTGTTTCAATCAATATGGAACACTGGGTATCAAACTTATATTTTGGTAATTAATTAATGAAAACTTTTGTAGCAAAACCGGAAACAGTAAAACGTGACTGGTATGTGGTAGATGCGACAGGTAAAACTTTAGGTCGTTTAGCTACTGAATTAGCACGCCGTCTTCGTGGTAAACACAAGGCTGAGTACACTCCACACGTAGATACTGGTGATTACATCATCGTTATCAACGCAGACAAAGTGGCAGTAACTGGTCGTAAAGAAACAGATAAACTTTACTACTGGCACACTGGCTATGTAGGTGGTATCAAACAAGCGACTTTCAAAGAAATGATCGCTCGCCGTCCTGAAGCGGTGATTGAAATTGCGGTTAAAGGTATGTTGCCAAAAGGTCCATTAGGCCGTGCAATGTTCCGTAAATTAAAAGTGTATGCGGGTGCAGAACACCAACACGCAGCACAACAACCACAAGTATTAGACATTTAATCACGAGGTTTAGGAAATGGCAGAGAATCAAAACTACGGCACTGGTCGCCGCAAAAGCTCTTCAGCTCGTGTATTTATCAAACCGGGCAGTGGTAAAATCACTATCAACCAACGTGAATTAGACGTATATTTCGGTCGCGAAACAGCTCGTATGATCGTACGTCAACCGTTAGAATTAGTGGAATTAACTGATAAATTAGACCTATACATCACTGTTAAAGGTGGTGGTATTTCTGGTCAAGCGGGTGCAATCCGTCACGGTATCACTCGTGCATTAATGGAATATGATGAGACTTTACGTCCTGCTCTTCGTGCAGCTGGCTTCGTTACTCGTGACGCACGTCGCGTTGAACGTAAAAAAGTTGGTTTACACAAAGCACGTCGTCGTCCACAATACTCCAAACGTTAATTTTTTATTATCGTTTCAAGAAAGCAGAGAGCAATCTCTGCTTTTTTTATATCTGTAAAAAACAAATTAATTAAAAATTACCGTTCTTTGATTTCTTATTTTTGTTTGTAATTATTTGATTTAAAAACAAAAATAAGAAATTATTGGCAATTTAGATCTCGGTTATGTTAAAATAATCGCCCATTTTTAGTAGAAGTATATAAGTTAGTTTGGATCTTCGGAGGAATAAATGTCCAATGCATCAAGTAAACGTTCAGTAATGACTCTTTTTTCAAATAAAAATGACATTTACTGCCATCAGGTAAAAATTGTTTTAGCTGAAAAAGGTGTCGCTTACGAAAACGAAGAAGTTGATCTGCAAGCATTATCAGAAGATTTAATGGAATTAAATCCTTACGGCACATTACCAACATTGGTGGATCGTGATTTAGTATTATTCAGCTCACGCATTATTATGGAATATCTTGATGAGCGTTTTCCACATCCTCCACTTATGCCAGTTTATCCGGTTTCTCGTGCGAAAAGCCGTCTTTTAATGTTACGTATCGAACAAGATTGGTATCCGACATTAGAAATTGCTGAAAAAGGCACGGAAGTTGAACGTGAAGAGGCGTTAAAACAGTTAAAAGAAGAATTGCTAGCGGTATCTGTTATCTTCCAACAAACCCCTTATTTTATGAGCGAAGAGTTTGGCTTGGTTGATTGCTATGTTGCACCGTTATTATGGAAACTACGTAATATGGGCGTTGAATTCAGCGGTACAGGAAGCAAAGCAATCAAAGGCTATATGGATCGTGTATTTAGCCGTGATTCATTCTTACAATCTGTAGGTGAAGCTGCACCTAAAAATTTAATGGATGATAAATAATGACCCACACACCTTCTCCAAAACGCCCTTATTTACTAAGAGCCTATTATGATTGGCTAGTGGATAACGATTTCACCCCATATTTGGTGGTGGATGCTAATTATTATGGTACCAATGTGCCTGCGGAATACGTGAAAGATGGGCAAATCGTCTTAAATCTTTCTGCGGGAGCAACTGGGAATTTGCAATTAACCAATGATTTTATTCAGTTTAATGCACGTTTCAAAGGTGTTGCTCGTGAGTTATATATTCCGATGGGTGC
>CABSZQ010000206.1 GCA_902482195.1 uncultured Haemophilus sp. | reverse complement strand
GGTTAAATGAAACCATTAAGATTCCTGATAATGGCAAAGACAAAAAAGCGGAAGAACCAACTAAAAAAGAAGAGAAAAACATCGAAAAATCTGACCGCACTTCCGATGTCAAAGACAGCGGCATACGTCACAAAGTAAAACCAGGTGAAAGCATTGGTAGCCTGGCGAACAAATATGATGTGAAAGTCAGTGAAATTATTGAGTTAAATAAACTGAAACGTAAAGAACTTTGGCTGAATGAAACCATCAAAATTCCAGATAACGGCAAGGGTAAAAAGGTAGAAGAAAAACCTAAATCGGATGATAAAACCAAAGCCGATAATAAAGGAAAAAACAGCAAAATTGTTGAAGCTGAAAAAGCGGTTTCTAAAAAAGATCAAAAACAAGAAAAAGCTGAGAATAAAAAAGAGCCTGAGAAAAAAGGTAACGATAAAAAAGACACTTCTTCAAAAGGAAATGAGAAGAAAGATGATGGCAAGAAAGAAACCCCGCTTTACCATACAGTGAAAGCCGATCAAACTATCTATGCTATCTCTCGTGAATACAATGTACCGGTTAATCGTCTTTTAAAACTGAACCCAACATTGAAAAACGGCAAAGTTGTGACTGGTCAAAAAATCAAACTTAAAGAAAAATAAGGAATCCTATGGCAATCAAAATTCTTTCTCCACAGCTGGCTAATCAAATTGCCGCAGGTGAAGTGGTCGAACGCCCTGCTTCTGTGGTGAAAGAATTGGTGGAAAACAGCCTTGATGCCGGTGCCAATAAAATTCATATTGATATTGAAAACGGCGGCGCCAGCCTAATTCGTATTCGAGATAATGGCAGTGGCATTCCTAAAGAAGAATTAAGCCTTGCACTCGCTCGACACGCAACCAGTAAAATTGCCGATCTTGATGATCTCGAAGCCATCTTAAGTTTAGGTTTCCGCGGTGAAGCCCTTGCTAGCATCAGCTCGGTTTCTCGCCTCACGCTTACCTCTCGCACAGCTGAGCAAAATGAAGCGTGGCAGGTTTATGCACAAGGACGAGAGATGGAAACCACAATTAAACCTGCGTCTCATCCAGTTGGCACGACAGTTGAAGTCGCGAATCTCTTTTTTAACACGCCTGCTCGTCGTAAATTCTTACGCACTGATAAAACAGAATTTGCTCATATTGATGAAGTCATTCGTCGTATTGCTTTAGCAAAATTCAATATCGCTTTTACGCTCACTCATAATGGCAAAATTATTCGACAATATCGTCCTGCAACGAATGAAGAACAACAGCTCAAACGTGTTGCCGCCATTTGTGGCGATGATTTTGTGCAACATGCCTTACGCATTGATTGGAAACATGATGATTTGCATCTTTCTGGCTGGGTGGTGACACCTGAATTTACACGTTCTCAAAATGATTTGAGCTATTGCTATATCAATGGACGAATGGTGCGCGATAAAGTGATCACCCACGCCATTCGTCAAGCTTATGCGGAGCATTTGCATACTGAGCAATACCCTGCATTTGTGCTATTTATCGATCTCAATCCACATGATGTCGATGTCAACGTGCATCCAACAAAACACGAAGTTCGTTTCCATCAAGCGCGTTTAATTCATGATTTTATCTGCCAAGGTGTAACAAATGCACTCAATGCCATTCCTCAAGCTGAATTGGATTTAGCGCCAGCGATAAATGAGGCAAGAGAGCCTTCAGCTTCGTATCAAACGCACTATGAAACAAAACCCAATCGTGCAGCGGCAGGGCAAAATATTTTCGCCTCAAATTATCATCAATCTCGTGAAAAACAATCAGAAAATCGACCGCACTTTTCAAACCGTAGTGAATATGTTCCGTCATATGGTTATCGTGAACAACCTACAAAGACTGAACAACGCTTATATGGTGAATTAGTACGTCCTGTGGAAACTTCTCAAGTTTTAACAAAGTCAGCCGTTGAACAACTCCCACAGACAAGTGAACCAGGCTATTTACGCGCATTAGCATTAATTGAAAATAAAGCGTTGCTTTTACAACAAAATCAGCAGTTTTATTTGATGTTATTAGCTAAATTGCAAACCTTAAATTATGAATTAACCTTACAACAAAGTGAAATTTCACAACAGCCGTTGCTCATTCCGATTATTTTCCGCTTAGATGAAAAACAATTTGAACAATGGCAAAAACAAAAAGCTTTTTTCCAACAAAGTGGTTTTGAATTTATTGAAAATGAAGCCCAGCTACGTCTCACTCTAAACAAAGTCCCTGCGATTTTACGTACGCAAAATTTACAAAAATGTGTGGTGAGCCTACTTGCTGAACATCTAGAAAATATGCCTGATTTTCTGACCGCACTTTGTCAGACTCTAGAAATGAAACCAATTCAAGTATTAGCGGATGCGGTCAGCTTATTAAGTGAAACGGAACGCTTACTAAATAAAACTCATCAAGAAAAATTTAATACATTACTGAAACCAATTAACTGGCAGCCTTTTTTAAGCGATTTGTAATATGACACAAAAAACTGACTCCAAACCAACCGCACTTTTTCTGATGGGGCCGACGGCCTCAGGAAAAACAGATCTTGCTATTCAATTACGTCAAAGCCTGCCAGTGGAAGTGATCAGTGTCGATTCTGCATTAATTTATAAAGGCATGGATATTGGTACGGCAAAGCCTTCTAAAGAAGAACTTGTTCTTGCTCCTCACCGCTTAATCGATATTTTAGATCCCGCGGAAAGTTATTCTGCGATGAATTTTCGTGATGATGCACTTAGAGAAATGGCCGATATTACCGCACAAGGCAAAATTCCGCTTTTGGTTGGCGGCACGATGTTGTATTACAAAGCATTGATTGAAGGACTTTCTCCTCTTCCATCAGCTGATGAAAATTTACGCTTAGAAATTGAAGAAAAAGCGCAAAAATTTGGCTGGCCAGTACTTCATCAAGAATTACAAAAAATTGATCCTGTTTCAGCAGATCGTATCAATCCAAATGATTCACAGCGCATTAATCGTGCATTAGAAGTATTCTATTTAACGGGTAAATCATTAACGGAATTAACCGAACAAAAAGGCGAAGAATTGCCTTATCAATTTTTACAATTCGCTATTGCACCAGAAGATCGCGCTGTGTTACATCAACGTATCGAACAACGTTTCCATAAAATGATCGAATTAGGTTTCCAAGAAGAGGTTGAAAAACTCTATCAACGAGAAGATCTCCATCCTGATTTGCCTTCTATCCGCTGTGTGGGCTATCGCCAAATGTGGGAATATTTACGTGGTGACTATGATCATGAAGAAATGGTCTTCCGCGGTATTTGTGCAACCCGACAATTAGCCAAACGACAAATCACCTGGCTGCGCGGCTGGAAAACACCATTAAATTGGCTAGATAGTCTACAACCGCAACAGGCCAAAGAAATCGTACTACGCAAGATTGACGAACATTTTAAGGGGTAAATTATGGCGCTTTCACTTCCGCTTTCGACTGAAAAACTCATTCAACTTGGCGAAGTGCTTTGCCAACATTTCCCTGAAATGAATCTTGATGAAATAACCCAACAAATCGAGCGGGACGCGACAGATT
>CABSZQ010000205.1 GCA_902482195.1 uncultured Haemophilus sp. | reverse complement strand
TTTGCAAGATCTTTTTGTAAAAAAATGTAAATTTTTTATTGGTTGAAGATCTTTTAATCAAATCGTCTAAAAAACACTATTTTTATGGTGTTTTATTCTACGAATTCAGACTTTCTGCAAATGCCTTTACTTTTCCCCAGTTGGTATATTCAATTTCTTTGGTCGCATCAGTTTCACCACCTGTAATTTTCATAATCAATTGAATCATGACTCGATCAATCCATTTATAGCGTGGATATAGCAATGCCCCTGCAAACACGCCAACTTTTGCTGGAGTCCATTTTATGCGTTGAAGGAACTTACGAACATAGACATTTCCCTCTGGCGTATCTTTCCCTTCTTTTCTCGCGGTTAAACCTACACCAAAAAAGACCGCACTTTTTGCATTTAACAATTCGTGATGACGTTCCACAAAACGATAGACCTGTTTATTAAAGTGACCATAACGAACGGATGCTCCAATAATCACGCGATCAAAAACTTGAAGATCCTGCTCCTCCATTAACGGTAAAACCACCACTTCTCCTTCAAGATACTGAGCCATAAATTCAGCGATCTTTTTAGTTTGTCCATCACGGCTTGAATATAAAATTAATGTTTTCATTATGCCTTCCAAAACGCCGGTGTGAAGAGCGCCAATAATGTGAAAATTTCTAAACGACCGCATACCATCGCAATGGTGAGTACCCATTTAGCACTATCTGGCATCGCCGTCATATTGCTGCTTACTGAACCTAATCCCGGTCCAAGGTTATTAATACTTGCTAACACTGCATTAAAGGCATCAAAAGGTTCGACACCACATGCAATCACACTTAATAAACAAATAGTGAATACCAATAGATACGCTGAGAAAAAGGCCCAAATACTCCCAATCACTCGTTCATCAAGGACATTTTTCCCCCATTTAATTGGATACACTAAATTTGGGTGAACAAATCGTTTTAGCTCTCTTGCACCTTGAAGATATAGCACTAAAATCCGTGCAACACGCAAACCGCCACCGACTGAGCCTGCACAGCCACCAATAAAAGAGGCAATAATTAATAACATCGGCACAAAAGAAGGCCACTCAGTAAAATTCGATGTAGTGTAGCCAGTTGTCGTTGAAATCGATACGGCTTGGAATACGACTTGCTCAAAATCCTGCCATGAGGAATCAAAATACTGATGGCTTATCATTACCAATGTACAAACCACGATAAGCAAAATTTGAATACTCATAAAGAAGCGGAATTCTGGATCTTTTGTGTAAATCTTCAAAATATTTTCTCGTCCTAAAGTCGAAAAGGCTCTGAAGTGCAATGCGAAGTTACAAGCCGAAATCCATAAGAAAATGACCGTGATAAAATTAATCGCCGAACTATTAAAATAGCCGATACTGGCATCATGCGTAGAAAAGCCGCCAATGGATACCGTCGAGAAACTATGTGTAAGTGCATCAAACGGTGTCATACCTGCTAGCCAATAAGCCAAGGTACAAGACATGGTTAAAAAGAAATAAACAAACCACAATGCCTTCGCCGTTTCTGCTATCCTTGGCTGAATTTTCTGATCTTTCATTGGGCCAGACATTTCAGCTCGGTATAACTGCATTCCGCCAATACCCAATATAGGAATAATCGCAATTGCAAGTACGATGATCCCCATGCCGCCTAACCATTGTAAAAATTGACGGTAAAACAGAATGGCTTTCGGTAAATTATCTAACCCCGTCATGACTGTGGCGCCCGTGGTTGTTAACCCTGAAAACGCCTCAAATACGGCAGAAGCCACCGTTAAATGAGGTGCATCAAATAATAACAATGGTAAGGTAGCTAACCCGCCAAGAACGAACCAAAATGCCACCACAATTAAGAATCCATCACGAGATCGCAATTCTTGTTTGTGGTGATGACAAGACCACCAAAGCAACATGCCCACGGTTAAGCTCAATGCAAAAGCTTGCATAAACGCTTTACCGCCGCCATCGCCATAAATAAGCGCCACAAAAGCTGGAATCAGCATCGTGCCGGAAAAGCACATGATCAAAATGCCGATAATCCGAATAATGGATAAAATATGCACAATATCTCGCTTAATTCATTTCTTCTAATTTCAACGTTCCTGCCGAACGCTCAATTAATGCTTGTTCAAAAGGTTTAATTTGATCTTCACTAATGCCTAACTGCAATGTAATCTGCACTTGAAAATCTTGCTGATAAATTTCAATTTGATGTTGTTCACATAAAATTTGGATCCAATTTAATTGTGCATAATCACAATGAACTTGGAATAACTGACGTTCGACTTTTCGTTCAGTTTCTAATAATTTTAAAGCTTGCTGCACACCATTTCCATAAGCACGAACTAAACCACCAGTGCCTAATAAAATGCCCCCATAATAACGAACAACAACAGCACTGATTTCACCAACTTGGCCACCCTGCAAAGCGGATAGCATTGGCTTTCCTGCCGTACCTGCTGGCTCACCATCATCGGAAAAACCTAATTGCTGCGAATCTGTTGGCTTGCCGGCTACTGCTGCCCAACAATGATGACGGGCATTAGGGTGCTGCGATTTAATTTCTGCCCAAAAAGCTTTGGCTTGTTCAAGTCCTTCCGTATGTTGCAAATACGTGATAAATCGACTTTTCTTAATTTCTTCTTCAAAAACGACCGCACTTTTGGGGATAAGGTATTCAGCCATGAAATAATGGTTTAAATGAATTTGTTGCGTAGTTTATCATTGATAGCGGATTTATCGAAATTTCCCCATAATTATTGTATGATGTAGCTCAATTTCAATAAAACTGATGAATAACAATGACTGAAATTACTGTCGATAAAACCCTTGATACCGTTGGTTTACGTTGTCCTGAACCTGTAATGCTCGTGAGAAAAAACATTCGCCACATGAATGAAGGTGAAGTGCTGCTTATTTTGGCGGACGATCCTGCCACGACTCGCGATATTCCCAGTTTCTGCCAATTTATGGAACATACTCTTTTAGCGAGTGAAACCAAAGATACACCTTTTAAATACTGGGTGAAAAAAGGCCAATAAAAATGTGGCCATTATTGACCGCACTTTGTTATTCTGTCGTATTACTCGAAACGGGATAATACTGTTTCTGAAGAAATTCAGGCTTCAATAACGCAGAGGCATTCCACCACTCAATCACCAGCTCCTGTGGCCCTTCTGCATAAGACGCAATTTCATACACATTATACACAAAATGAATCCCATCATGATCTAAATAGAAATTATCGGTCACTTCAAAAGCATCTTTTGATGTAAATACTTCCTCATCTTTTACCTCGCCATATCGAGTGTAACGTTCCCAAAGTAATTCTTTTAATTTGGTTTGTTGGTTTGGTTTAAAAACATCATCAAATGAAAGTTGTTTTTTCGTTTCTAAATCAATATTAAGATAGTAATAACCACCAACCCCATGAACCCCACCTTCATAGCTGTAATAGTTTACAAGAAATACTGCAAGCTTACCCCTTTGGTGACTAAATGCTAAATCTAAGGTTTCATCAACACCACTTATCGGGAATTCCAACATCTCTTTTTTAGCTTCATCATATGCTTTCTGG
>CABSZQ010000204.1 GCA_902482195.1 uncultured Haemophilus sp. | reverse complement strand
TCACCCATGCCAACACTTCATAGAAATCTTTGGGTTGAAAATTTTCAATTTCTAAATCTCTGCGAACAATCAAGCCTAATACGGGCGTTTGTACTCGCCCAACGGAAAGTACACCATCGTAACCCGCTTGGCGACCCCGAATGGTATAAGCGCGAGTCATATTAATGCCGTACAGCCAGTCCGCACGCGCACGCGCCAGCGCAGAGGTAGCCAATGGAATAAAATGACGATTAGGTTGGAGTTTTTGTACCGCTTTTTCGACCGCACTTGGGTTAAGATCGCTAATCAAACAACGTAAAATGCCATCACGTTTTTCGACTGATAAATTGGCATAACTAAACACTTCATCCACCAACAACTGCCCTTCTCTATCCGGGTCGCCTGCGTTAACTAAAACATCGGCTTGATGAATGAGTTTTTCTACCACAGAAAGTTGCTTTTTCACTTCTTTTCGCGGTAACAGAATCCACTTTTCAGGAATGATGGGTAAATGTTCTAAACGCCATTGTTTAAATTTAGGATCGTAGGCATCCGGTTCTGCTTGTTCGAGCAAATGCCCCACGCACCAAGTCACCACATCATCATTGCCGCATTTAATAAAACCATCACCCCGTTGATGAGGTTTTGGCAATACATCGGCAATCGCTCGCCCAAGACTGGGTTTCTCGGCAATAAACAGGCGCATAAGATTAGTCGATCTGACGACGACCTAAGAAAGAGTGGGTTAAGGTAGTACCATCCACAGTTTCTAATTCCCCACCGACAGGGATCCCGTGAGCAATACGGCTCACTTTAATATTGTGCTGATGGCAAATTTCAGCAATATAATTCGCTGTTGCATCGCCTTCTACCGTTGGATTGGTCGCTAAAATCACTTCGTGGAAAGATTCTTCTACCAGACGTTTTTGCAATAAATCTAAACCTATTTCTTTCGGACCAATACCATCTAAAGGCGATAAATGTCCCATTAAGACAAAATAACGTCCAGAAAATTGGCCGGTTTGCTCAATCGCTTGAATATCCGCCGGCATTTCCACCACGCAAAGTAATCCTGAATTTTGACGGCGAGGATTGTTACAAATATTGCACGTTTCCTCTTCGGTAAAATCACGACACTGTGAACAATGCCCAATTTTAGACATCGCTTCCGTTAATGCACGTGCTAAATTCATCCCACCGCTACGATTGCGCTGTAAGAGATGATAAGCCATGCGCTGCGCTGATTTCGGGCCAACACCCGGCAAGCAACGAAGGTTTTCAATAAGATGTTCTAAAAGTGGACTGCTTTGCATAATATTTATGATGGGAGAAAATGAATGGTGTGTGAACGTGTAAATTCACACACCCGATGAATTAAAATGGAAGTTTCATTCCTGGAGGTAATGGCATGCCTGCGGTTACAGACGCCATTTTTTCTTTTTGTAATTCTTCTGCACGACGGACTGCATCGTTGAATGCGGCAGCAATTAAATCTTCCAACATTTCTTTATCGTCTTCCATTAAAGAAGGATCGATCTCAATACGACGGCAGTTGTGCGCACCATTAATCGTGATTTTTACTAAACCTGCACCACTTTCGCCTGTTACTTCTAATTGGGCAATTTCTTCCTGCATTTTTTGCATTTTTTCTTGCATTTGTTGGGCTTGTTTCATTAAGCCGCCTAAACCGCCTTTTCCAAACATTGGATTTTCCTTCTTAAATTAACTAAAACGAGCCGCATTTTAGCGAAAAAATTTGCCTTTGGGAACAGAGAAATTTATTATTCCACACTTCAAAACTGGGTCAAAAATGACCGCACTTTTATTTAGGAATTGCAGATGGAAACTCGTTATTACTTTATATTTACGGCAGCTATTATTTTGTTACAACTGCTGATTTATATTTTTAATAAAACGCTGATTTGGTGGCTTTACAAACCTTTCTCCCCAAAGACAAGACGAGCAATTACCTTTGTCAGCTTTTTGCTTCCTAATGTCTTGGTTATTTGCCATTTTTTAAAGCTTTTTACGGTGTTTCGACTTATAGCTTTAATGCTCGCGCTACTCCTTTTTTCAGCCTTTGCAAGTATTGCTGTAGGATGTGTTCATTTTCTTTTCCGAAAATCAAAATCCATCACAAAAATCGACCGCACTTTACGCATTGCTTACCCGATTTTATTTATTGGTATCACTGCCTTAAGTGTGTATAACGCCTATGTCACACGTGTTATTCATTATGAAATTACGCTAGATAAACCGATAAAACCATTGCGAATTGGCATGGCAAGCGATCTCCATTTAGGCAAATTATTTGGCGGGAAAGAATTGGATAAACTGGCTGAGATTATGCAGCAAGAAAAGGTCGATATCATTTTATTGCCTGGCGATATTATGGATGATAACGTCAACGCTTATTTAGCCGAAAAAATGCAACCCCATTTAGCGAAACTCAAGGCCCCAATGGGCGTTTATGCCACACTAGGCAATCATGACTTATTCGGTGACCAAGATCGAATTGATCGAGAAATTCGCAAAGCTGGTATTACGGTATTAAGAGATGAAACATTAACATTAAATAATGAATTGGTACTGATTGGACGAAATGACAATCTTGCTCACGATAGACCAAGTACCGAGACGTTATTAAAACAAGTGAATACTGACTTACCGATTATTCTATTGGATCACCGTCCAACAGATATCGAAAAACATGCTTCACTCCCGCTTGATATTCAAGTTTCAGGGCATGCACATAAAGGGCAAGTATTCCCGGCGAGTTTAATCACGAAAATGATGTATCGTTTGGATTATGGTCATGAAAAAATTGGCAATCCACATGTTTTTGTCACTTCTGGTTACGGCTTTTGGGGCATCCCAATGCGCTTAGGCTCTCAATCAGAAGTGGTGATTATTGATATAAAAGAGAAATGACAGATAATACTTGTAAAAATAATAAGTTATATCTAAAATCAAAGACGACTTGTTATTTGTTAAGGAGTATTCATAAATGAAAAGACATTTCTTAATTTCAGCGTTATCTGTACTATTAATTTCAGCCTGTGGCTCTGGGGGCGGTGGTTCTGAGAATCCTAATCCTGTAAACCCATCTCCAGAAACACCCAAAGAAACCATCAGCAGTGAGGGAAAAAACTATATTGCTAATGTAAATTTTACATATCTCTCACAAAATCCTATTCAGTTTAATAATTCTGATAAACTTTCACAAATTACTGTTGAAGGAAAAACATTCGATCTTGTTGAAGTAAGTAAAGATGGAATAAGCCAAAGTGGTTGGTTACGTGTTATCGGTGGAAATATTCAAACAGGTCGAGATAATCTACCCGATCAAATTAGTAAAGTATCGGTTTATTCTTCAGATAACTTAGTGGTTGGATTACTTTCTTCCAATATTTCAAAGTGGCATGAGTATGCTTTTATTAATGGTAAATATACCGATGTACGCGATATGCCAAAAGGAAGTGCTACTTATTCTATTCTAGTGCCTATGTTTAGCCATACTAAACACACTGTTTCAGACTATTCAACTAGAGGAAAACTTAACGTCAATTTTGATAATAAAACTGTGAATGGTGCTATTGAAGTAAGTAACAG
>CABSZQ010000203.1 GCA_902482195.1 uncultured Haemophilus sp. | reverse complement strand
TATTCCCGCTATCCGTGAACGTTTTAATATTGCGCTTGCAGATCTCGAGCAAATCCGTGAATGGGTGAAAGAGTCGGGTATTCGCTTTGGTTTAGAAAAACTGCAGAATACACTGAATTTTAACGCGTGGCAGGCGGGACTTGAACGTATGACCTTAGGTTATGCGATGCGTGAAGAACAAGGCGTTTGGCAAGACAGTCTTGGACTTGATAGTAGCTATGGATTGAAAGGGCAGTTAGTCGGTGCAGTGAATCAATTTTTTACAGCCCTAAATAAATGGCATCAAGATTTGCAAAAGGCACACAATATTGAAAAATGGCGTGAAAAATTGACCGCACTTTTGACGGATTTCTTTGTGCAAAATGAAGAAACTGCGGATACCTTATTTTATATTCAAGATTGTATCAATGCGTTTGCCGATGATTTGCAGACCGTCAATTTTGAAGAAACCTTGCAAGCGGATGTCATTGCGGAAGTGATGTCTGCACGTTTAGAAGAAACACCAAACAGCCTTCGTTTCTTAGCGGGAAAAGTGAATTTCTGCACACTTTTACCAATGCGTTCCATTCCTTTTAAAGTGGTGTGTCTGCTCGGAATGAATGAGGCGGATTACCCACGCAGTCATACACCAAATAGTTTTGACTTAATGCAATATCATCATCAAAAAGGCGATCGTGTTCGTCGAGATGATGATCGTTACTTATTCCTTGAAGCCTTACTGGCCGCAAGATCCCATTTTTATGTGAGTTATGTGGGCTGTTCGATTATTGATAATCAACCCAAAGAGCCTTCAGTATTGGTGAGTCAGTTAATTGATTATATTAATCATTATTCAGAAAATGGTTTAAGGATTGAACAACATCCAATGACGGCGTTTAGTCCAAGTAATTTCCAAAATGAAGGGAAAATTAACCGCTCTTTTGCGAAAAAATGGCTACCAATTGCCCAATTCCAAGAAAGAAAATGTCATGAATTTGTTGTGCCGATGGGCGAAAATCAAGAACTAATAACGGAAATTGAACTCGATCGTTTTGTGAGTTTTGTTGAAAATCCAGTGAAATTCTTTTTTGAAAAGCAGCTTGGTGTGTATTTCCGAGATGAAGACGATCGCATTGAAGAAAGTGAAAACTTCACATTAAATGGCTTGGATCGTTATCGCATTAATAATGAGTTATTGCATTTAGAGGAAGCGCAATTTAACGATTATTTTGCCAAACAGCGAGTGAAAGGCATCATGCCACGCGGCGAGTTTGCGGAGGTTTGTGAACAAGATATTCGTGCTGATGTATTGGCTTTTAAAGAGAAAATTAAGGATTATTCTTCACCACATAGTGAGAGTGTTGATTTTGTGGTGGAAACGGCACAAGGCAACATTCGCTTGTTTGGCTATATGGAGCCATTATTTGGTGATGAAAATCAGATAATCGAATGGCGATTTGCAAAATATAAAGATCGTTATCGTATTCGCCCATGGCTTTATTATCTTATTCAGCTTGCGACAAAAGAGAACGCACTGCCACCACGCATTATTGCTAAAGATAAGGATTTAACATTAAAAACAATAGAAAAATCAACCGCACTTGAGAAACTGAAAATGTATGTCGAGGCTTATTTACAAAGCCAGCAACAAATTCAGCTCATTCCAACGGAAAATATCGCGAAGTTTATTGAAAAAGATGAAAGTGCGGTCAATTTTGACAATGTTTTGACGAATATCGAATCCCTTGCGAAAGATGATCCTTATGGCTATGGAAAAGCTGATCCTTATTGGGCGAGGGTGTTGGGGCAAACAGAACAATTTAAATCGCAGGATGGTCTCTTGCAGTTGGTGAAACAAACCACATCTTGGTTTGGAGAAATGTTGTCTTAACGCGGATCTTCAGATCGAAAAGAGCCAGGATTTTTGATAAGATACTGACTTAAGAATCATTTTGAAAAGGATCTAAAATGCGTTGTCCGTTTTGTTCAACTGAAGAAACTAAGGTGATTGACAGCCGTTTGGTTTCTGATGGGTATCAAGTGCGTCGTCGTCGGGAATGCGGGAATTGTCATGAACGCTTTACCACCTTTGAAACGGCCGAATTAGTGGTGCCAAAAATTATTAAAAATGATGGGTCACGCGAGCCATTTAACGAAGATAAATTGCGTAGCGGTATTCAACATGCGTTAGAAAAACGCCCTGTAAGTTCGGATGATGTGGAAAAAGCCATCAGCCATATTATTATCCAATTACGAGCGACGGGTGAGCGCGAAGTGCCAAGTCATCTCGTGGGTAAATTAGCCATGAATGAGCTGAAAGAATTAGATAAAGTGGCGTATATCCGTTTTGCGTCCGTTTATTTGAGCTTTGATAATATCAATGAATTCACCAAAGAAATTGAAAGCTTAAAGGATTAGTATGAGTGACACCTTTTCCCCTGATGACGTGAAATTTATGCAACAGGCTCTTGAGCTTGCGGCAAAAGGGCAGTACACCACTACGCCTAATCCATCCGTAGGATGTGTGTTGGTTAAAAATGGTGAAATTGTCGGGAAAGGGTTTCATTTTAAAGCTGGTGAGCCTCATGCAGAACGAGTGGCGTTGGCAGATGCCGGTGAGAAAGCGAAAGGCGCAACTGCTTATGTGACGCTTGAACCTTGTTCTCATTATGGACGCACACCGCCTTGTGCATTAGGTTTAATTGAAGCGGGTGTCAGTCGAGTTGTTGCCGCCATGGCCGATCCTAATCCTCAAGTGGCGGGCAAGGGCTTAAAAATGTTAGCCGATGCAGGCATACCAAGTGCGGTCAATTTATTGAATGAACAAGCTGAAGCCTTAAATAAAGGTTTTCTCAAACGTATGCGAACCGGTAAGCCTTATGTGCAGCTAAAATTAGCCATGAGTTTAGATGGCCGAACAGCCATGGCGAGTGGTGAAAGCAAGTGGATCACAGGTGACGTAGCCCGTGCGGATGTACAAAAAATGCGAGCCAAAGCGACCGCACTTTTATCAACTAGTGCCACCGTGTTAGCCGATGATCCAAGTTTGAATGTGCGTTGGAATCAATTCCCCGATGATCTAAAAGCGGAATATGCTGAAGATACTGTGCGTCAGCCTATTCGCATAATCTTAGATTCTAAAAATCGAGTTCAACCAAGCCATCAATTATTCCATACCCATTCGCCAGTTTGGCTTGTGGGTTCAATTCCACGAGATATGTCTGTACTCCCTGATTTCTGTGAGCAAATTTTACTGCCAGAAAACTATGATTTTGATCTATTGATGACAGAATTAGGCAAGCGACAAGTAAATTCTGTTTGGGTTGAAGCGGGCGCCAATTTAGCGGGAAGCCTGATTGAACAACATGCTGTAGATGAATTAATCATTTATGTCTCCCCGAAACTCTTGGGAGATAAAGCTCGAGGATTATGCCAACTCCCGCATTTGGAAAAACTTGCGGATGCCCCATTGTGGCAATTGCAAGAATGTGAAAGAATTGGGGATGATTTAAAGCTCAGTTATTTACCTAAATTATTAATAAAAGAATAAAAAATGTTTAAAAAACTTTTCCACTCCGCCCTTTGGGGGCTTGCTGCGGCAGGTGTTATTTTATTTGCCGTTCCTAAGC
>CABSZQ010000202.1 GCA_902482195.1 uncultured Haemophilus sp. | reverse complement strand
AATTAGCACCGTGATGGTGGTCGCTATGAGTTTGCCTTTATTTACTCGTGTTGCACCATTTGGCGCTGGCAGTGATTTAATCACCGTGATTTACTTATTCGCCTTGTTCCGTTTCTTCTTTTCAATTGCGGGTTTGGATTCAAACAGCACATTCTCAAGTTTAGGGGCAAGTCGTGAAGTCACATTAGGTGTCTTGGTAGAGCCAATTCTCATGTTGGCATTCCTTGTCATTGCGTTAATTGCCGGTTCAACCAATTTTGCGGTTATCGGTAATGCACTTTCCGATAACACTTGGCAATATCCAATTGCGACAGTGATTGCTATCGCTGCAGCATTCTTCGCCGTATTTATTGAAATGGGTAAAATTCCATTTGATTTGGCGGAAGCGGAACAAGAGTTACAAGAAGGTCCATTGACTGAATACTCTGGTCCGGCACTGGCCTTATTAAAAATCGGCTTAAGCTTAAAATCAATGGTTGTAGCATCTATCTTTGTGAGCGTGTTGCTTCCTTTCGGTATCCCGACAGATATGAGCTTAAGTGCGGTCATTTTAGGTGGTATTTTATTCTTCGTGAAATTATTAGTGGTGTTCGTATTGGCTTGTGTCTTTGAAAACACACTTTCTCGTACCCGCTTTATGTTAACAGGACGTTTAACCGTGGTCGGCTTCGGCATTTCTGTGTTGGCGTTTGTATTTTACTTCACTGGGTTGTAAGGAGGACAAATATGGAACGTTTAGCTCTGATTACAATCATTTTACCTTTCGTAGGGGCGTTTATTGTCGGTTTGAACAAAAAACATTTTGCTCAAATTGCCACCGTATTTGCTGCGCTTGCTACGTTGGGAACCTTGTTAGTCGCAGGACAATGGTTTGCCGATGGTCATCAAAGCGTCACTTATGACATCGTCGCTTTTGATAAAACCGCGATCTTTGGTGTAACGCTTGATGCAGTCAGTACATTAATTGCCTTTGCCGTTGTGGCCTTAGGTTTCTTAATCTGCTTATATTCTTGTGGTTACTTAACCGATAAGAACCGTGAACACCCACATAACGGGTTACCACGTTTTTATGCATTCTTGCTCATCTTTATCGGTGCCATGGCGGGCTTGGTGTATTCCTCAACTTTAGCTGGACAATTATTGTTCTTCGAAATTACCGGGGGATGTTCTTGGGCATTAATCAGTTATTACCAAACACCAAAAGCCCAAGCCGCCGCAATGAAAGCCTTGATTATTACCCACGTGGGGGCAATCGGG
Organism: uncultured Haemophilus sp.; assembly: GCA_902482195.1. Classification (GTDB taxonomy): domain Bacteria; phylum Pseudomonadota; class Gammaproteobacteria; order Enterobacterales; family Pasteurellaceae; genus Haemophilus_D. The sequence continues at coordinate 2,365 of CABSZQ010000202.1, read as the reverse complement.
TTATATATTGCTGCAGCGTATTTGTTCAGCCAATCAGGTACTTTCTCTATCACAGCATTAGAACATTTAGATCCGAGTGCGAAAACCATCGTGTTATTCGGTGTGATGTTTGCTGCGTGGGGTAAATCAGCGCAATTACCAATGCAAATTTGGTTACCGAATGCGATGGAAGCACCAACACCGGTGAGTGCGTATTTGCACGCCGCATCAATGGTTAAAGTTGGGGTGTATATCTTCGCTCGTTCTGTTATGTCTGCTGGTGAGATTCCACATATTGTGGGTGAAGTCGGCATCATCATGGCGATGATTACCTTAATTTACGGCTTCTTAATGTACTTGCCACAAACTGACTTAAAACGTTTATTGGCATATTCAACTATTACCCAACTGTCTTATATTTTCATTGGGATTTCTCTTGCTGCATTAGGTTCTAAATTGGCCTTTGTGGCAGCGATTAGCTACATCTTCAACCATGCTTTCGCGAAAAGCTTGTTCTTCTTGGTCGCTGGTTCATTAAGTTATGCGACTGGAACTCGTTCTATGCCATTACTACAAGGCATTATGCGTACAATGCCAGTGGTAGGGGCTGGATTTGGCGTAGCCGCGTTAGCGATTGCCGGGGTACCACCGTTTAACGGATTCTTCAGTAAATATCCATTATTTGCGGCCGGATTTGAATTAGGCCATGAATATGGCTGGATTACTTGGTTAATGGTGCTTGCTTTAGTTGAATCTACCGCAACATTCGTATGGTTGTTGTATAAATTCGGACAATGTGTCATCGGTAAACCATCAGAAGCGGTTGCCAATGCACAACCTATACCATTCTCTATGCGTTTCGTGTTAGTTGTATTAATGGTGATGTCCGTGGTGTCCAGTTTTATCGCCGCATATTGGTTAGGTTTGGCTGGTTAGGTTAAGGAGGAATCTATGTTAATGATAAATGGACTTGCGTGTTTACTCATTATTACCTCTCTTTGCGTAATTATGGTTCGAACCGCCAAAAAAGCTGCGTTATTTTACAGTTTGCAATCATTGGTGTTGGTATTACTGTTTGTTTATCTTGCCAATGAAATGCAAGCCCACGAACTTTACATGTGGTCAATTAGCGCATTTATTACCAAAGTGGTTTTGGTACCCGCGATTTTAATCTATGCGATGAAAAAAGTTGATGAAAGTCAAACTCCTGCTGGAATAAATGTCGCTTGGTTGATCCCGATCACAGCAGTGATAGTGACATTGTGCTACTTTGTCGTTGTCCCAATCGATTTACCGTTGGTAGCCCATCTTAAACCGGCATTATCAGTGTCATTAAGTCACTTCTTATTAGGTTTAGTGTGCATTGTTAGCCAACGCAATATCGTAAAACAAGTATTCGGTTATTGTTTGATGGAAAATGGTTCTCATCTCACATTAGCCTTATTGGCAAATAAAGCACCTGAGTTAGTGGAAATCGGAATTGCCACAGATGCTATCTTTGCCGTCATCATAATGGTGGTATTGGTAAACAAAATTTACCGTACATTCCACTCATTAGATGCAAAACAACTTATGAGTTTGAAGGGGTAACGCTATGTATGAACAATGGATAATCGCGTTATTAATCGCACCTTTAGCAATATCACTTGCCAGTTTCGCTTGTGGCGTGACAAAAACACGGACAATTTGTACCGCACTTCATGTTACAGGTTTGATTTTGATGTTAGCATTTGCCTTACAAATTATTAATGGCGTGTTAACTCAGGGGGAAATCAGTGCATTAAATAACTGGGTTTACATCGACAGTCTATCTGCTATTTTCTTAGGTCTCATCGCTATTGTCGGAACATTAGCCGGTATTTATTCTATCGGCTACATTGGTACGGAATATCGTGAAGGGCATCTTGATTTGAAAACATATTGCAATTATTACGGCTTTTTGCATTTGTTTTTCTTCACCATGATTATTTCTGTGATCACCAATAATGTGATTTTGATGTGGGCAGCCATTGAAGCAACTACATTAAGTTCTGCATTCTTAGTCGGCACATACAAACAAAAAACCTCTCTTGAGGCGGCATGGAAATACATCATTATTTGTTCAGTTGGGGTGGCGTTTGGATTGTATGGCACAATTTTAACGTTCTCTAATGGAACAAATCTTTTAGCAGATCCAAGCCAAGCTATTTTCTGGACAGAAATCAATCAACAGGCAGCGGGTTTGAATCCAATGCTTATGTATCTTGCTTTTGCCTTTATTTTGGTTGGCTTTGGTACTAAGTGCGGTCTATTTCCAATGCATACTTGGTTATCAGATGCACACAGTGAGGCACCAAGTCCTGTGAGTGCGATTTTATCAGCGGTATTATTGAACTGTGCCATGTTG
>CABSZQ010000201.1 GCA_902482195.1 uncultured Haemophilus sp. | reverse complement strand
GTCTTAATGAAATAGTGGAAAAACCAACTATACTTTCCCTATTACCTGATTTACAAGGGAAAAAATTACTCGATCTAGGTTGTGGAACGGGCGGACATTTGCAACTCTATTTAGAACGCGATGCGGCGAGTGTAGTGGGAACAGATCTTTCAGTTAAAATGCTCGAGCAAGCTGAAAAAGAGCTAAAAAAGTGCGGTCAGTTTTCAGGTCGTTTTTTGTTATATCAGCTACCGATGGAAAAATTGTCAGAATTGACAGAACGTGATTTTGATGTCATTACCAGCTCTTTTGCTTTTCATTATATTGAAGATTTTCCCGCTTTATTAGCGATGATAGCCAACAAGCTTAAGCCTAATGGCACACTAGTTTTTTCCCAAGAGCATCCGATTACAACTTGCCATAAAGAAGGGGAGCGCTGGGAAAAAAATGAGAAAAAACAGCAAGTCGCTTATCGTTTAAATCATTACCGTGATGAAGGACTGAGAGAGCGAAATTGGTTTCAACAACCTTTTAAAACGTATCACCGTACGACGGCAACGATCATTAATGATTTAATCGCTGCGGGTTTTCAAATTGAACAAATGGCTGAACCAATGTTAGCCGAGCAGCCACAATGGCATGATGAATTTAAAGATTTGCGGCATCGTCCCCCTTTATTGTTTATTAAAGCAAGAAAAGTGATGAATTTAACAAAATAAACTGGTTTTTGACCGCACTTTATGGTATAAATCGCACCGCTGTTTTTGGGTTTCAAAAGCAGCGTTTTTAATTATTAACAACACACACATATCATTAAGGCTTAATCGGGGTGCCAAACGGTCGATTAGCTGATATGTGGAGGCTCAACCCCAACAAAAGGAAAATATTATGGCACAAGTTTCAATGCGCGACATGATCAACGCGGGCGTACACTTCGGACACCAAACTCGTTACTGGAATCCACAAATGAAACCTTTCATTTTTGGTGCTCGTAACGGTGTTCATATCATCAACTTAGAAAAAACTTTACCTTTATTCAACGAAGCTTTAGCGGAATTAACCCGTATTGCTAGCAACAACGGTAAAGTATTATTCGTTGGTACTAAACGCGCGGCTCAAGAAGCAGTACAAGCTGCAGCATTAGACTGTCAACAATATTATGTAAACCACCGTTGGTTAGGTGGTATGTTGACTAACTGGAAAACCGTTCGTCAATCAATTAAACGTTTAAAAGATTTAGAAACTCAATCTCAAGACGGTACTTTTGACAAATTAACCAAAAAAGAAGCGTTAATGCGTACCCGTGAGATGGAAAAACTTGAATTAAGCCTTGGCGGTATCAAAGATATGGGCGGCTTACCAGATGCGTTATTCGTTATCGGTGCAGACCACGAACATATCGCTGTTAAAGAAGCAAACAACCTAGGTATTCCTGTATTTGCTATCGTTGATACTAACTCAACTCCAGCTGGCGTAGATTTCGTTATCCCTGGTAACGATGATGCGACTCGTGCTATCCAACTTTACGTTTCTGCAGCTGCAGCAGCGGTTAAAGAAGGTCGTGGTAACGAAGCTCAAGTTGCTGAAGAATTAGCAGCTGACGCAGAATAATTTAAGTTTTGCAATAAGGCGAAGCCCTTAATAATCAAACGATTAATTGGCATAGGGGCTAAAATTTAGCCCCTATATTTTTATCTAAAAGTGCGGTCAAAATAAATCGCATTTTCGACAGAGGATTTTTAAAATGGCTGAAATCACAGCATCATTAGTAAAAGAACTTCGTGAACGTACCGGTGCCGGTATGATGGAATGTAAAAAAGCATTAGTTGAAGCAAACGGTGATATCGAGTTAGCAATCGACAACATGCGTAAATCTGGTCAAGCTAAAGCAGCTAAAAAAGCAGGCCGTGTTGCAGCTGAAGGTGTTATCCTTGCTCGTGTACAAAATGGTTTCGGTGTATTAGTTGAAATGAACTGTGAAACTGACTTCGTAGCAAAAGATGCTGGTTTCTTAGGTTTAGCAAACGAAGTGGCTGATTTCGCAGCAGCAAACAAAGGTACTACTATCGAAGCATTACAAGCACAATTTGAAGAAAAACGTGCTGCATTAGTGGCTAAAATCGGTGAGAACATGAACATCCGTCGTGTTGCTTACTTAGATGGTCAAGTGATTGCTCAATACTTACACGGTGCGAAAATCGGTGTTTTAGTTGCGGGTGAAGGTTCTGCTGATGAACTTAAAAAAGTGGCAATGCACGTAGCGGCATCTAAACCAGAATTCGTGAACCCAGAAGATGTACCTGCAGATGTTGTTGAACACGAGCGTCAAATTCAAATTGATATCGCAGTTAACTCTGGTAAACCAAAAGAAATCGCAGAGAAAATGGTTGAAGGCCGTATGAAGAAATTCACTGGTGAAGTTTCATTAACAGGTCAACCATTCGTCATGGATCCTTCTGTATCTGTAGGTGACTTCTTAAAATCAGTAAACACTTCAGTGTCTAACTTCATCCGTTTAGAAGTAGGTGAAGGTATCGAGAAAAAAGAAGAAGATTTCGCAGCTGAAGTTGCAAAAATCACTGGCGGTAACGCTTAATTTTCTCCATTGAGATATAAAAAAGCCGATATTAAATATCGGCTTTTTTGTTGTCTTAAATTTGAGATATTTCTCTATTTATTCGGACGAATATCAATGGCAGGGTCTGCATCTTTACGATATTTTTCTTCAATCATTTTTTTCAGTCCATAGTCATCTTTGTCAGCTTGTTCAGAGAATAAATCTTCCTCTAATGTGAGCTTCGGATTTTTAATCCCTATCCAATTAGCAATACCTTCTAAGAAATTCAAACCAGATTTAAAGGCTTTGTATTCTTTACGTGCCGTATCATCAGATGAAATCTTAAAGAGCGGAATATTATGATGTAATTGGCTGTGACAGTTTTGGTTAAACAAGGTTACACCATGTTTATCATCTTCTTGGTGACATAAACCATGATCGGAGAAATAAATCATTGAGAAAGTGCGGTGCGTTTTTTGCTCGTTTTCTTTGAGGGTTTCGTACACTTTCTTAATAAAATCATCGGTTTTCTTAATGGATGTAATATAGCAATTTAAGTATTCGTTCTTTTTCTCGATGTCATTATCATTGAAAATTTTCGGATAATCTTCAACACGATCGCAAGCAAGCGGATGTGAACCATAAATGTGTAACACAATAAAGCGTTTACCTTGTGTTGGATCTTCTAAAACTTGGGCGAATTTAGGGATTAAATCAAAATCGCTGTAGTTTGTTGAATTAAAGCTCCCGCCTTTTTTCAAGAAAATGGTTTCATCAGATTTTGATGCAAGCGAAGCAACTGGCGTGTCATATTCACCTAAGAAACCTTGATTTGATAACCAATAGGTTTTTACGCCTGCGGACTTAATCAGATCCACCAAGCTTAAATCATAGTTAGGTTCCCATTTTTCTTTGTCTGGTAAAGTCAGCATTAAGCGTAATGAGGCCACTGTGTTCGAGCCAGCGGATGTCATTCCATCAATGAGTGTACCATTTGCTGATGACATAAAGGGTGTATCATTAACAGGATATCCATACGCATGTAAGTAATCTTTTCGCGCACTTTCTCCTAAAATAATCACATAATCTTGATATTTGGAATTCTCCA
>CABSZQ010000200.1 GCA_902482195.1 uncultured Haemophilus sp. | reverse complement strand
ATATCAATATGTCCTTTTTTATATCTCTTATTCTGATGGCTTCAGAAGTCCAAAGTGTCGATAAGTTAATGAAGTCGCTATTCGACCTCGAGGCGTACGCTGCAAAAAGCCTTGTTGAATCAAGTAAGGTTCTAAAACATCCTCGATCGTGTCTCGTTCTTCACCTATTGCTGCTGCCAAGTTATCTAACCCAACTGGTCCACCATCAAAACGTTCAATCACTGCGGTAAGCAATTTTCTATCTAAGTAATCAAAGCCCGCATCATCTACATCTAACATTGAAAGCGCTTGTTTCGCAATGTCTGCCGAAATAATGCCATCATTACGCACATCAGCAAAATCTCGAACGCGACGTAATAAACGGTTTGCAATGCGAGGGGTGCCACGTGAACGACGCGCCACTTCAAAAGCGGCTTTATCTTCTAATTCTAGATTTAAGCAAGAGGCACTTCTTGTCACAATAGAAGTTAAATCCTCAACGGAATAAAATTCTAAACGTTGAACGATACCGAAACGATCACGTAGTGGCGAAGTTAAAGAACCCGCTCGAGTTGTTGCACCAATTAATGTGAAAGGCGGCAAATCTAATTTAATCGAACGCGCAGCAGGGCCTTCACCGATCATAATATCTAGTTGGTAATCTTCCATTGCCGGATAAAGCACTTCTTCAATCGCAGGGGAAAGACGGTGAATTTCATCAATAAATAATACATCATGCGGTTCAAGATTTGTCAGCATTGCTGCCAAATCGCCGGCTTTTTCAAGCACAGGACCTGATGTGGTGCGAATATTCACACCCATTTCATTTGCCACAATATTAGCTAGCGTCGTTTTTCCTAAACCTGGAGGACCGAAGATCAAAAGATGATCTAAGGCATCTTGACGCAATTTTGCCGCCTTAATAAAAATATCCATTTGCTCTCGTACTTGTGGCTGCCCCACATAGTCCGCTAAAAGCTTTGGACGAATCGCACGATCGATGACATCTTCATCTATCTTTGCCTGACTGCTAATAATTCTATCTGCTTCGATCATATCTGTTTAATCTTTATAATGCGGCTTTTAAGGCTTCGCGAATTAATTGCTCACTGCTAAAATCCGCTTTGGCCACTTTTTTCACCATTTTTTCAGCGTCGGTTAGTTTATAACCTAGCGCAACCAATGCAGCAACCGCTTCATCTGCTGAGCTCTCAGCTTGGCGCAATTCTGAAGTTGAAGGAATATGTTTGCTCTCCAGAAAGAAATCACTTTGGCGAACATCTTTAAACTTCCCTTTTAACTCTACCAATAAACGTTCAGCCGTTTTCTTGCCCACACCAGGAATTTTAACTAATTTCGACAGTTCTTCTCGCTCAATAGCGTAAGCAAACTGCTCTACTGACATTGCAGACAAAATCGCAAGTGCTAATTTAGGGCCAACACCATTGGTTTTAATTAATTCACGGAATAAAGTGCGGTCAGTTTTTTGGGCGAATCCAAAAAGAAGATGAGCATCTTCACGCACAACAAGATGGGTAAATAAAGTAGTTTCTTGCCCGATTTCAGGTAAGTCATAAAAACTGGTCATTGGTAACAATAATTCGTAACCGACGCCTTGTACATCAAGCAAAATTTCAGGAGGTTGTTTTTCTAATAAGATGCCTTTTAAACGACCGATCATAAGATTTCCATGTAAAAAAATTTTGCATAGAATAAAATAAAACTGGATATTAATCCAGTTAAATTTTTAATCTAAATCGACCTCGGCTGTACCTTGTTTTTAAAAGTGCGGTCATTTTTTCGTGTGTTTCAGTGGTTTTGACTGAGCCTGCAATATGCAAGGAATGTTGAATGGTATGAGCATGAGTAATCGCAATGGCTAAAGCATCTGCCGCATCAGCTTGTGGTTTATCTGAGAGCTTCAAAATTCGTGTCACCATGTCTTGAACTTGAACTTTATCTGCAGAACCAATTCCTACGACAGTCTGTTTAACCAAACGAGCCGCATATTCAAATACAGGTAAATCATGGTTCACAGCCGCCACAATCGCCGTACCACGCGCTTGCCCCAGTTTTAAAGCTGAATCCGCATTTTTAGCCATAAACACTTGTTCAATGGCAAACATATCAGGCTGAAATTGTGTGATGATTTCTGTCACGCCAGCATAAATTCGTTTTAAGCGTGTAGGTAAATCTTCTACCTGTGTGCGGATTGCTCCACTGCCGAGATATTCTAAATGGCGACCATTTTGTCTAATCACACCATAACCCGTTACACGAGAACCTGGGTCAATGCCTAAAATAATACTCATAAATTCTCAAAAATAAACGGCCGGTCAATGCCGGCCGTTTTTAGCGTTAATTATTGGTTTGCTTTTGCAGTTGCTTTTGCATCTACATCACAGTTTTTCACAACAATTTTGTCTGCTTTTTTGCCTTTAATTAAAAGATTTACTGGCACAACAGAATCAAATTTATCTAAAGTTAAACCACTATCTACGTTCCAAACATATTTGCCTGAAGTAAATGAAGTGAAGTCTTTTTGAGCTGCATCACGAGCAAAATCTTTTGCGATAACTTTGTTACCCACCATCACCATTGCGGCTGTTGGCTCTTGGTTTTCGAATTGATAAACTGCAGTTACAGTTTTCTTGTTACAAGTATAAACTACTGTTTTATCCGTTACAGTAGGGGTTGCCATTTGTTCCGCCTTGTTTTCCATTTTTGGTGCATCGCTTGCACATGCTGATAAAACAACAAGAGCGGCCATTGCTGGTAATACTTTAGCAAATTTCATTATAAATCTCCTTAAAATTACAGCTGAGCTGCAACTTCATCACTAATTTCACCGTTATGATATACGTTTTGTACATCGTCACAGTCTTCTAACATGTCAATTAAACGCAACAATTTAGGCGCAGTTTCAAGATCAAGATCAACGGTTGTTGATGGAATCATTGTCACTTCTGCATTATCAATTTTAAATCCTGCTGCTTCGATTGCATCGCGCACAGAACCTAAATCTTCCCACGCGGTATAGATTTCAAATGATCCATCATCTTGTGGTTGAACATCATCTGCACCGGCTTCAATTGCCGCCTCCATTAACGCATCTTCTTCACCTTGGCTAATTAAAATCAAGCCTTTTTTGCTGAATAAGTAGCCCACAGAACCTTCAGTCCCTAAGTTACCACCACATTTAGTAAAACTTGGGCGAACCTGTGAGATGGTTCGGTTTGCGTTGTCACTTAGACACTCAACCATCACAGCAGTTCCACCCGGACCATAACCTTCGTAAATTCTTGTTTCCATATTGGTGTCATCGCCACCACCCACACCGCGTTCAATCGCACGGTTAATGGTGTCGCGAGTCATGTTGCTCGATAAGGCTTTATCTACTGCCGCACGTAAACGCGGGTTCGCACTGACATCACCGCCACCAATTTTTGCAGCAGTGACTAATTCACGAATTAATTTTGTAAAAATTTTACCGCGTTGCGCATCTTGTGCTGCTTTACGGTGTTTAATATTTGCCCACTTACTATGGCCTGCCATGTTGTTTTCCTTCTTATCTTAAAAACGTTTTTAAATTAAATCCTCTTTTCTATAGAGGAAAGCCGTTCATCAAATATTTTTTGATGGCCTCAGCATTATTCGGCGATTTCGTCATTTGGATCGCATGTTCTGG
>CABSZQ010000199.1 GCA_902482195.1 uncultured Haemophilus sp. | reverse complement strand
ATTGCCAACAGCTCTGTGAACAATTTGAAATTCCACTTATTATTGAAAAAGTCAACGTGGAAATGCACGATGGTATTGAGGCTGGCGCAAGAGAAGCCCGTTATCAGGCCATTTCAACACATATTCAGCTTAATGAATATCTAGTCACAGCACATCATTTGAATGATCAAACTGAAACCTTTTTCCTCGCATTAAAACGCGGCGCTGGATTACAAGGTTTAGGTGCCATGCAAAAAGAAAGTCAATTATTTGGGATGCCTATTTTACGGCCTCTTCTTTCTTTTAGTCGTAATGAATTAGAAGATTACGTTCATCAAGAAAATCTGTCTTGGGTCGAAGACGAAAGCAATCAAGATAATCATTACGATCGTAATTTTTTACGCAACCAAATTTTGCCTGAATTACGCCAACGTTGGGGGCATTTTGATCATGCTGTTCAGCGTGCCGCACAACATTGTTTTGAGCAACAGCAACTGATTAATGAATTATTACAGACCTGCTTTGAACAGCATCTTCTAGATGACCAAAAACAATTTTCGCTCTTAAACTTTCTAGACTATTCATCGCAAAAACAAACCGCACTTTTGCGAATGTGGTTAGCTAAAAATCAGATTGCCATGCCAACACAGGTTCAATTAATGCATATTATTGATGATGTGATTAAGGCTAAAGCGGATGCATCTCCACAATTTCAACTTGGGGAGCATATTATTCGTCGTTATCAGGAATGTCTCTATTTAACGGGAAAGTTTGCTGATTTGTCGCAAACTTGTCTTGATATGTCATTAAATCAACAAATTGTTTTACCTGATAATCTTGGAACAATTTACGCTACCCACAACGAGAAAGGCATTTTAGTCAATTGGAACGAAAAACAAGTTCAACTTATCGATACACAAGAACCCATTCAAATACGATTTGCCTATACAGGTAAAGTAAAACGTCAACATAATCGCCCTGCCGAAACCATGAAAAAAATTTGGCAAGAGCTCTGCGTTCCGCCTTGGCAACGAAATCGTATTCCACTCATTTTTTATGGTGAGACTTTAAAAAGTGCGGTGGGATTTTTCCGTGTTTTTCAAAATGAAGAGAAATAAAAAATGGGTGATGATTCACCCATTTTTATGATTAAGAAAAGCGTTTAAAATGCCTGCCGTAAATTCTTTCCGTAAATAAAAGCCCAGTGGCAAGGTATCAATCACTTCCCCATTTTTACCAATTCCTTTCGTAATGGCTTTACTGTTTGCACCTTTTGGGCGCAGCTGCATGACCTCACCAATACGCGCTGTAATCTGATCTAACTTTCCGAGCACAATATAATCCATCAACTCTTCCCAATCTTGACGTAATTGATGTTCTTGTTCAATCGAAGGTTGCCATAAAATAGGCTGACCAATATGGCGCTCACGCAAAGGAATATCTCGACTGCCTTCAATGGGAATCCACAAGACTTTCGATAATTTATGACGAACATGCGAGTTTTCCCAATTTACCCCTGAGTTTTGAACCAAGGGAGCAAGACTCACAAACGTGGTTTCTAACGGAAAACCTTCGGCATTGATGGGTAAGGTTTTTAATTCGATGCCTAAATGGGAAAAGTCCTGCTCTGCTTTACTGCCGGCAGTCGCCCCCAATGCGGTTTCAAGCAACATTCCAACCCAACCTTTATCGCGTTTTAAATCAGGCGGAACGGGAATATTTAATTCATCTGCAAGTTCGCCAAAGGTTAACCCCGCAATAGATTGCGCTTTTTCTAATAAGGCTTGTTCGGTTTGTGGGATCATTCGTGGTATTTCTTCAATAATTTCGGTTTAACATATTCCACGCCTTTGTCGATGTAAGGAATATTTTCTAGTTTCAATAAAAAGCGTTTTGCCGGCAATCCACCACCAAAACCGGTGATTTCACATTTTTTCCCCAATACACGATGGCATGGAATGATAATACTAATGGGATTACTCCCTACCGCACCGCCAACGGCTCGCACCGCCTTAGGGTTATTAATGCTTTCTGCTAATCCACCATAACTCGCTGTTTTTCCATAAGGAATTTGACGCAATGCTGTCCAAATCGCTTGTTGAAATGCGGTACCTTTAGGCGATAAAGGAATATCGGAGAAACTTTCTAGCTCGCCATTAAAATAACGCCTTAATGCGCCCCGCACTTTTTCAAAAAGCGGCAAATCTTCTCGTAAAATCCAATTTGGATTTGGCGTGGTTTGTTCTAATTCACAATCTAAATTGGTGAGGTTTTCACCATCAGAAAGCATTAATAACCGACCAATTGGTGAGTCCATATAAGCATAAAAAAGTGCGGTCATTTTTCTCTCGTTTTTTATAGAATGATATAAGAAAAAAGCACACCGAACATGCATTCGGTGTGCTGCGTATTATGCTAAATTTTTTACAAATTAGAAACTGTAGTTTAAGTTTAAACCGTAAAGGTTAGCACTTGATTTAACTTTAAATTGACCTGATAAACCTTCTTTAAAGCTATTTTTCTTACCATGTAAGTGTGCGTATCCAAAATCAGCTGATAAGTTTGGAGTAAAACGATAGGTTGCCCCTAAGCTATACCACATACGATCTGTGTCTGGAATTGAAATTGATGGATGATTGACACTGGCATTCTTATCATAAGCAACACCCGCTCTTACTGTTAACGCTTCAGTTGCATCATAAGAAAAACCTAGTGCATAACGTGAAGAATTACTGAATTTTTCATCTTTATGGAATAAAACGTTACCGCTTTCACCATAAGCAGTTAAGCTTTTCAAACGTTTCCATTCAGTATATTTATAGCTATATTGAACCGCTAATTTATCCGTTAATTTATGGAATCCCGAAAACTCCCAATAAGCTGGCAAGTGTAAAGTTAAACTGCCGGGAACGTTCTCACCTCCGGTTGCCTGAGTAATTGGCAAGGTAACTCCAGTATTTGCTAATTGAGATAATAATGCATTATATGTAACAGGGAATTCATTTGAATAATTACCTTTAAATTTAACATTTACTGCAGAGTGATATGCTAAACCCCAACGATGATTTTCATTAAGTTTATAAGTTAAACCAGCGTTCCATCCTAGGCTCCATTTATCACCTTTAATTTTAGAAACCGATGTATTTGCTGGGGCGTTTGCTAATTGCTTAGCAACTACTGATAACTGCGTTGCTTTAGCAGTCTGTCCAGCCGCACTTAATTTTGCTGCCATTGCACCTAATTTTTGTGCAACCGCTTTACCACCGATACCTAAATGACGTTGAACTTCTGCATCAGAATAAATTGCATTTAGACCTACACCAAAACTAAAACCATAGCCTAAATCATATGCACCACTTAAATTAAAATTTAATGCTTTTAATTCTGTTCTACCACCATATACACCAGCAGCGTAGGTATCATTATATTCAGATTTTAAACCATAATTAACATTCATACCGCCGCCCAATGCGAAGCGGTCGTTTACAGGCACAACCACATACATATTAGGAATAATGGCATTTGGAATGACATTTTTATGATTAGCTGGTACTCCACCAATAGTACCCGTGACATCAACATCTGCATCAACTAGAATACCACCAGCAGATAACTCTGCTTTTTTAAACTCTGTCATTAATGCAGGGTTAGTTGCAACCACTGAAGCATTATCTGCTACAGCTGCATTTC
>CABSZQ010000198.1 GCA_902482195.1 uncultured Haemophilus sp. | reverse complement strand
AACCAGTGACCCCCTCCTTGTAAGGGAGGTGCTCTCCCAACTGAGCTAATCGCCCGCTTGGTCAAACTTTTACAACATTAAAGCCTACTTTGGAAAAAGTGGTGGGCGATACCGGTCTCGAACCAGTGACCCCCTCCTTGTAAGGGAGGTGCTCTCCCAACTGAGCTAATCGCCCTTAACGTTGTGGATTGGCATTATAAGTATAATGAGATTTCAGTCAATATATTTTTATGAAAAAGCGTCTAGTTGTTGCAAAAATAGGCATAAAATCAGATTTTTTATTTAGAAGTCACGCAAGTCGTAGTAAAATAAAGGTAATTTTTGTAAATGAATAGGTTATTAAGAAAATGAAAATTGATCCTCCTTTTGAATTAGATCCGAATGTCAAAGTACGTACTCGTTTTGCCCCAAGTCCAACAGGTTATTTGCACGTTGGCGGCGCACGTACAGCTCTTTATTCTTGGTTATTTGCAAAACATAACAACGGTGAATTTGTATTACGTATTGAAGATACCGATTTAGAGCGTTCTACGCCGGAAGCAACAGCGGCAATCATTGAAGGGATGGAGTGGTTAAACCTTGCTTGGGAGCATGGTCCTTATTATCAAACCAAACGCTTTGATCGTTACAATCAAGTGATTGATGAAATGATTGAACAAGGCTTAGCTTATCGTTGCTATTGCTCTAAAGAGCGCCTAGAAGAATTACGTCATACACAAGAGCAAAACAAAGAAAAACCACGTTATGACCGTCATTGTTTACATGATCACAATCATGCAGTCGATGAGCCACATGTTGTACGTTTTAAAAACCCAACAGAGGGTTCGGTCGTATTTGATGATGCGGTGCGTGGTCGTATTGAAATCAGCAACAGCGAATTAGATGATTTAATTATTCGTCGTACAGACGGTTCACCGACCTACAACTTCTGTGTGGTAGTGGATGACTGGGATATGGGCATTACTCACGTTGTGCGTGGTGAAGACCATATTAACAACACCCCTCGTCAAATTAATATCTTAAAAGCGTTAGGCGCACCAATTCCAGTATATGCACACGTTTCCATGATTAATGGTGATGATGGCCAAAAACTCTCAAAACGTCATGGTGCGGTAAGTGTGATGCAATATCGTGATGACGGTTATTTACCTGAGGCCTTAATTAACTATCTTGTTCGTTTAGGTTGGGGTCATGGTGACCAAGAGATCTTTACACGTGAAGAAATGATTAAATTCTTCGAATTAGATCATGTGAGTAAATCAGCGAGTGCATTTAACACGGAAAAATTATTGTGGTTAAATCACCATTACATTCGTGAGTTACCACCTGAATATGTGGCAAAACACCTTGCATGGCACTATAAAGATCAAGGTATTGATACATCAAATGGCCCAGCATTAACTGAAATCGTGACGATGCTTGCAGAACGTTGTAAAACCTTAAAAGAAATGGCATCAGCAAGCCGTTATTTCTTCGAAGAGTTTGAAAGTTTTGATGAAGCTGCGGTGAAAAAACACTTTAAAGCGGCGGCGATTGAACCACTTGAAAAAGTAAAAGAAAAATTGACCGCACTTTCTAGCTGGGATTTACATTCTACGCATGAAGCGATTGAACAAACCGCGGCTGAATTAGAAGTGGGGATGGGAAAAGTCGGGATGCCATTACGCGTAGCAGTAACAGGCTCAGGTCAATCACCTTCTATGGATGTGACATTAGTGGGTATCGGTCGTGAACGTGTGTTAGCGCGCATCCAACGTGCCATTGATTTTATTAAATCTCAAAACGCTTAATATTTAGGCTGATAAGCGGGATTTGATTATTTCAATATTGACAGTTTATCAGCCGAAATTTATCATAGCTTGCGTTATTTGGGGATATAGCTCAGTTGGGAGAGCGCTTGAATGGCATTCAAGAGGTCGTCGGTTCGATCCCGATTATCTCCACCAAATTCTAATTTTATATAGTATGATATAGTCCGATAAAGCCTTGATATATAGCATATCAAGGCTTTTTTGTTGTTCTAACAAGTCCGATAGAAACCAACCAAATCCACAAATTCTAGTAACACTAATAGTAACACCATGCTATGATAGGATCATATAGTGTTACTAAATTAATTATAACTTTATGATTTATAAAATAAATTTATAAAGTTTTTAGTGTTACTTCATTTTGGAGGTATCTAATGGCAAGAAGAACAACTCCCTTAACAGATACGGAGATAAAAAAAGCTAAGCCAAAAGAAAAAGAGTATAGCTTATGTGATGGTTATGGGCTTTTATTAAGAATTAAGCCTAACGGCTCTAAATTATGGCTATTTAATTATATACGACCTATTCTTGGTACAAGGACTAATTTAGGGCTAGGTACATATCCGATAGTTAGCTTAGCTGAAGCTAGAATGTTAAGAGATGACTGTCGTAAATTATTAGCTCAACAAATTGATCCTAAAAAACATAGAGAAGAACTAGAAAGAAAGCAGCTTATGGATACTCAAAGTTCCTTTGAGAAAGTTGCAGAACTTTGGAAAGAGAAAAAAAGTTCAGAAGTTGAAGAGAAAACGATCAATAAATATTGGCGAAACTTAGAGCTTCATCTTTTTCCTTTGATAGGTCGATATTCTATTAAAGAAATTAAGCCTTCTTTAGTAGTCCAAATGTTAAAGAAAGTGGAGGAAAATGGATCTCCAGATATGGTTCATAGACTATGCGGTCATCTAAATGAAATCTTAAATTTTGCGGTTAATAGTGGGTTAATTGAAAGTAATACTTGCCTAAAAATTAGCTCTACATTCAAGTCTGTTCGTCAAAGAAATAACCCTAGAGTAAGTATTGAAGAAATTCCTACCCTTATAAAATCAATACATAGTGCTAAGATTGAAAAGAAAACCCAATTATTAATCTTATTTCAATTATTAACAATGGTTCGACCTAGTGAAGCAAGTAACGCTTCATGGAGCGAATTTGATTTTGATAAAAAAGAATGGAATATTCCTGCTGAAAGAATGAAAGTGAGGTTTCTACATACAGTACCATTATCATCCCAAGTAATGGCTTTGATAGAACAGCTAAGACCAATGACGGGTCATAATAAATATTTGTTTACTCATAGAAGTGATTTAAAGAAAGCAATGAGTTCATCTACTGTTAATATGGCACTAAAAAGGATGGGTTACAAAGATAAACAGACTGCACACGGATTAAGGGGATTGGCTAGAACTTTTTTAGCAGAACAAGGCGTTCAACATGAGCATGCTGAAGCTTGTCTAGCACATAAAACAGGAAGCCAAGTTAGCCTAGCTTATAATCATGCTAATTATTTGGAGAAAAGAAGGGATATTATGCAAATGTGGGGAGATTATATTGAGAAATGTTCTCAATCTTAAATTTTTTAGGAGAAATTACCATTAAACGGAGTTGTTTTTTTTTGACCTGCCTCTATTAATAATAAAAAAAACAACTAAATTTATTTATAAATTAGTTAAAAACACTTAATGAGTATCTATCTTGATAGATATGATTACTTACCTATGTAAAAGCTACAAATACAAATTGTAGCTTTTACTATATATTAAGATCTCTTAGCTACGTTTATTTTTGAAGAAGATTATCATTATAGATCTATATAGAGAGCTAAGGCTGATGATGAGAATCATCAGCCCTTGATCTATAA
>CABSZQ010000197.1 GCA_902482195.1 uncultured Haemophilus sp. | reverse complement strand
GTTACGCACAGAAACAGGGATTCATCGTTTAGTACGTAAAAGCCCATTTGACTCCAACAATCGCCGCCATACATCATTTGCAGCGGCTTTCGTTTATCCTGAAATTGATGACGACATTGATATTGAAATCAATCCAGCAGATTTGCGTATTGACGTTTACCGTGCATCCGGTGCGGGTGGTCAGCACGTCAATAAAACTGAAAGTGCGGTGCGTATTACTCACATGCCAAGTGGGATTGTCGTGCAATGTCAAAACGATCGTTCTCAGCACAAAAATAAAGATCAAGCCATGAAGCAGTTAAAAGCAAAATTGTATGAGCTTGAGTTACAAAAGAAAAATGCGGATAAACAAGCGATGGAAGATAATAAATCGGATATCGGTTGGGGCAGCCAAATTCGTTCTTATGTACTAGATGATGCGCGTATTAAGGATCTGCGCACAGGCGTTGAAAATCGTAATACACAAGCCGTACTGGATGGCGATCTCGATCGCTTTATTGAGGCAAGCTTGAAAGCGGGACTTTAATCATCTCTTTGATACAAAAAAAGTGCGGTCAATTTTAACCGCACTTTTTTATTACACTTCTTCTTTTTCTTTCAGTTTATTCTTGCCTAGCACTGTATCTTTCATCACCGTGAGCAATTCTTTTTGAATATGAGAAATTTTTGGTTTTTCTGACTTTTCAAATGCCAGTGGGCGACAAAACTCCATGGCTTTAATGCCTAATCGAGCTGTCAATAATCCCACACCAATCCCCTGCGCTGCTCGTGCAGAAAGTTTTGCGGTAATATCTTGCGAAAGCCAATCCATCCCTAAATCTTGCACGATTTCAGTCGCACCAGCAAAAGCAAGATTCACTAACACTATTCTGAGCAAACGAAGACGGGTAAAATACCCAAGCTCAATCCCATAAATTGCTGCAATTTTATTGATTAAACGAATATTGCGCCACGCAATAAAAAACATATCAATCACAGCTAAAGGACTAATTGCCACAATCACAGCGGATTCTGCCGACATTTTCGTAATCAGTTTTTTCGCTTTGTTATCAAAAGATTGTAATACCGTCTTACTGAATAAATGGGTGACTTCGCGAGCAGAATAACTTTCATTCAACTGTTTTTCCCATTGGACAATTGAGGGATGTTGTGAATCCAATTTTAAGGTATCAGCAATCGATAAACACAATGCTCTTCCTTGCTCACTATCCTGTTCTGAAAAAACCTGATGATTTTTAACCGCACTTTCACCTATTAATCGCTGACTTTGTTCTTGTAAATTCAACCGTTTTTTGAGTTTCACTAAACGTCGCCATTCTGCGATGATTTCAGATAAACCAAACATCATCACAACAAAACTCACTAACGCAAAAGCAAGGTAAATCCATTGTTGATTTTGATAACTGTCCCAAATCCATTGAACAGATTGGGCAACTGTTGCCCCTAAAAATAAAAGTGCGGTCAATTTTAAAGCCGTTTTCCAACCACTCGATTTAGGCTTCACAATTTGCTCAAATTGCTCGTCCAACAACTCCCCTTCTAAAGGTTCATTATCGATAGTTGTTTCAACATTATAAAATTCCTGCTTAGGCAGAATTTCTTCCTCTTCGGGTTGTTGAGATTGTGTGAAAATTTGTTTTGTCATTATTCTTTCCAATAAAAATAGAAACGGTATTTTACTTCGAATTTCTTTAGCAAATCTTAAATGGCTGAAATAAAAAAGCAATATTGACTAGAAAATAAAATGAGCTACTATAGCCATTATCCACAATTAGTTTATCTAATGTGTTAAGTTTTAACTGTTAACTAACTAGAAGGATCTTTTCATGAAGAAACTTATCGCCACTGCGGTGCTCTCCGCATGTTCCATGGCTTATGCCAATACCGACATTCCAAACTACAATACCGATTCTCATCTGTATGAATTCACTCAAACTTATGACTTAGTTGCGCCAAAAGGTTCGCAAGGACAAGCGAATCTGTGGGTGCCTTTACCGTTTAATGGCGAGTATCAACAGGTAAAATCTATCCATTTTGAAGGTAACTATTTGGATGCCTATGTAACAGAAAACAACAAATATGGTGCGAAAACTCTCTTTGCGACTTGGAATAAAGATGCACAAAAACGCGATTTAAAAATCACAATGGTGATTGAAACCAAAGATCGCGAACCAATGGTTAAAGGTGCATTAACGAATTACAAGCCACCAAAAGATGTTCACTATTCTGTTGATGTACAAGAATATTTAAAACCGACTCAACATATTAAAACTGATGGCATCGTGAAACAGTTCGCCGATAAAATTGTAGGCACTGAAACTAATCCATTGAAAAAAGCTGAATTGATTCACCAATGGATCGTCAACAATATGGAACGTGATAATTCTGTTTTAGGCTGTGGCGATGGTGATGTAGAAAAAATTCTGACCACTGGTGTGCTAAAAGGAAAATGTACCGATATTAACTCTGTTTTCGTTGCACTTGCTCGTGCCAGCGGTATTCCTGCTCGTGAAATTTTCGGTATTCGTTTAGGTGCGGCGGATAAAATGGGCAAATACTCCAAAGGTGCATTCGGTAGTGCCGACGAACATGGTGTAGCAAACGTAAGCGGTGGTCAGCATTGTCGTGCTGAATTCTATCTTGCTGGATTCGGCTGGGTGCCTGTTGATTCTGCAGACGTGGCCAAAATGCGTTTAGCGGAGAAAAAATCGGTTGACGATAAGGATACACAAGCCGTTGCCAAATACTTATTCGGTAACTGGGAAGCTAACTGGGTTGGCTTTAACCATGCTCGTGACTTCGATTTATATCCGCAACCAGAACTTGCTCCACTCAATAACTTTGGCTATCCGTATGCCGAAGTCGGTGGTGATCCGTTAAATTCCTTTGACCCGAAAGAATTTAAATATGACTACGTCTCTAAAAAGCTCTAATAAATCTTTTTGGGTTGCGATTGCCACCGCGCTAAGTGCTGCGGTGGCATCAACTTTGTGCTGTATTGCGCCTTTAATCTATTTAGTATTTGGCGTGTCATCCACATGGTTGATCGGTTTGGGGGAATATGACTATTTACGCATTCCGATGCTTATCGTTTCATTATGCGCCTTTGCCTACGGTTTTTGGTTGCTGATGTTTTCCAAAAAAATCATTTGCAGCAAATACATTTCCCGTAAAAAGCTCATTGTTTTGTATTGGATTGTATTTATCGTCATGCTCTTTTTCTTAACTTATCCAACCATTTTACCGTGGATTTTAGAGCTTTCTAATTAGGAACAAAAAATGAAGAAATTAACGACCGCACTTTTGCTTTCATTATTCACTTTATCTATCGCTCAGGCGGAAGAAACAAAGCAAGTTGTGTTAAAAGTGAATGAAATGAACTGCCAGCTTTGTGCTTATTTAGTGAATAAAGAATTACGTAATATTGATGGCGTGATTTCCACTAAAGCCTCCATTAAAGATAGAACTGTGACTGTTGTAGAAGATCCGAAAGTTTCTGATGAGCAATTGATTAATGCAATTCACAAGTTGGAATATACGGCGGAAGTAGTTAAGTAAAGCGGTAAAAATAAAAGTACGGTCAATTTTGTGAAGTTTTAAAACTCATTAAAATTGACCGCACTTTATATCTGGACATTTAAAATTACATTCTACTCAAATATCAATCTATCC
>CABSZQ010000196.1 GCA_902482195.1 uncultured Haemophilus sp. | reverse complement strand
GCGTAAATTCTTATCATTGAATTTCCAAGAACGCAAAGCGGAAAATGACAAAGATGATGCGAGACGTTTAAAAGATTTAAATGATCGTTTTAAACGTGAAGGTAAAAAAGCATTAAAAGATATTGATGATTTACCAAAAGACTATGAAGCGCCAGATTTCTTCTTAAAAGAAGCGGAAAAAATGGCAGCTGATTTAGTTAAACTTAATGCTAATCAACAAAAAGTGGATGCTGAAATAAAACAAGAAGCGGCAAAAGCAACAAAATAACGATTATTTTGACCGCACTTTAGCAGATAAAGAAACTGAGTGCGGTTATTTTTTATGAATATTTTTAAAGGTACAGCAATGTTAAAAGGAACAATGAAATTAAGCGCATTAGTCTTATCATTATCAATGATGACGTCAGGTTGTGCATTAGCTGAATGGGCTAAAACAGTTGGACAGCCTCAACAAGCCGAAAATAAAGGCGTTGATATGTCTAAATTAAGTCCAGAAGAGCGAGCAAAACTTGAAGCTGAAATCAAAGAAGATCAAGCTCGTCTTGCCGCTGAAAAGCAAGCGATGCTAGAGATGTCATTAACGCATGAAATTGGTGAACAAAATCTACAGTTCAAACCAATTTTGGCTAAATTATATGCCGATAATAAATATGACCTAATGTGGAAAGACAAGGCGGCTGAGAAACAATTCCTACGTGAATATGCAGCCATGGTGGCATCTGGTATTTCTAAACGTTCAGCTCAATCGTTAGTTAATTTACATAACGCTGAAAAAACGGGCGGGCTCACCTATGATGTATTATTAAGTGATGCTTTCCTTGATTACTTGTATTACAGCAAGAACGTCAATCAACAAGCACAACGCTGGTTATACGCAACGAATGCTTATAAACCAGAATTACCAAATCAAGAAATTATTGACCAATGGCAAAGTGCGGTTAAAAACAATGCTGTTTCTGGTTTTATAAACGGATTATCTAACCATAATCGTTTATATCGTGAAACGGTACAAGCACTTCCATCGATGATTTCAGCTTCAGGTATTTCTGCAATGGGTAAAAAACTTGCCCTTAATGCACAACGCTTACGCGTTATTCCTGATTTTGAAAATGGAATCTTTGTTAATATTCCAAGCTATCAATTGAAATATTATCGTGATGGCAAAGCGATTTTAGAGTCACGTGTTATCGTGGGGAAAAATGAACGTCGTACACCAGTGATGTACAGCCGTTTGAGTAATGTAGTTGTTAATCCACCTTGGAATGCCCCAACACGTTTAATCAATGAAGATATTTTACCGAAATTAAAACGTGACCCTGGCTATGCGGCAGCACACAACTACTCTATTTTGGATAGCAAAGGTAATACTATCGATCCTTACTCAATTAATTGGGGTAGCATCGGTGATAAATTCCCGTACCGAATCCGTCAAGCAGCTGGCGACAGTGCATTAGGTAACTATAAATTTAATATGCCAAGTTCTGATGCGATTTATCTTCACGATACACCAAATCATAGCTTATTCAGCAAAAAAGACCGTGCATTAAGCTCAGGTTGTGTACGTGTAGAAAAATCCGATCAACTTGCCTCTATTCTGTTACAAGAAGCTGGCTGGTCAGAAGATAAAAAACGTAACGTTTTAGAAAGTAAGAAAACAACTTCTGCAAACATTCGTACAAATGATCCTGTATTCTTATATTATGTGACTGCATGGGTTGAAAACGGCCAAACACAAGTTTTACCTGATATTTATAAATACGACGATGCCGCGACGTTTAATGGTATTGACTGGGCTGTTGTAAAAAAATATCTTTAAACAATGTTCACACTAGAACTTTTTAAAGAAAAAATTGTCTAGGGTGAGAGATGGGTAATAAAAGAGACTAAAAAATGGGTAACATTGATAAAAATCGTCGTAAATGGCTTTCATTAGGCGGCATCGTTTTGGGCGCAAGCATGATGCCGAGCACGGTGTTAGCGATGGTCTCTACCCCTAAACCTCGCATTCTCAGCTTCTATAATGTCAACACCAATGAACGATTAAGCGGTGAGTTCTCTGCAACGACTGGATTTAATCGCTCACTACTTGGAAAACTTGATTATTTCATGAGAGATCGCCGTACTGACCAAGTACGTCGAATGGATCCTAATCTCTTCATGAAGTTTTATCATTTACAAGGTAATTTAGGTTTACGCACTGCACAAATTGATGTGATTTGTGGCTATCGTAGTGCAGCGACAAATGCCATGCGTCGTAGACAAAGTCGTGATGTAGCAAGCAACAGCTATCATATTAAAGGCCAAGCGATTGATTTTAAAATCCCTGGTGTACCTTTAGCAAGATTACGTCAAGCGGCTGAAAATCTTGATAGCGGAGGTGTAGGATATTACCCGTATAGTAATTTTATTCACGTGGATACTGGCCCTGTAAGAACATGGCGTGGTGCATAAAAAACAGTTTAATTTTAGACCGCACTTTAGTGCGGTTTTTTGTTATAAACAATAAGGAAAAAAGATGAATATTGAAATTATTCCAGTTACAGCCTTTCAGCAAAATTGCTCTCTTATTTGGGATGATGAAAAAAATGCGGCAATTATCGATCCTGGTGGCAATACGGAAAAGCTTATTCAACGCATTGAGGAATTAGAATTAAACCTAAAAGCAGTCTTATTGACGCATGGTCATCTTGATCATGTAGGGGCTGCTGAAGCCATTCGCGATCATTTTAACATTGAAATTTGGGGCTCACAGGAAGAAGATCGTTTCCTTTTTGAAAGTCTACCACAGCAATCTCAGCAGTTTGGCTTACCTTATATTTCTGCATTTACACCTGATCGCTGGTTTAATCAAGAAGGCGAAAAAATTCAAATTGGTACATTTACCTTTGAAATTCTTCATCTTCCTGGTCATACACCTGGCCACATTGGTTTTATTGAACATGAAAAAAATATTGCTTTTACTGGCGATGTCCTTTTCCAAAACAGTATTGGTCGTACAGACTTCCCTCGTGGGGATTTTGATACATTGATCTCATCAATCAAGAATAAATTATTTACATTAAATGATGATATGGTTGTCATTGCGGGACATGGCCCTTACACAACTATTGGACAAGAAAAACGAAGCAATCCGTTTTTGAAGTAAAAATCGGAATTTGGGGTAAAAAAAAGCTCCTAATTTCTTAGGAGCACCAAAAAGGAATTTATGAATAAAATCTCTAAAGTTTAGCTTTATCAAAGGAATCTCGATAAAACGCTAACGATTATATTGACATATTCTGACAAATGCAAGCTTTTTCTTTACACTAATTTACAAATCTTTACAGTTTGCTATTTTTATAACCACTTCGACGGCTTTTTCCATCCCTTCAAGGGTCACTAATTCATGTTTGCTGTGGAAATTATAGCCACCAGTAAAGATATTTGGGCAAGCTAATCCTTTTTCCGCTAAAAATGCCCCGTCGGTTCCACCCCGTATTGGTTTGTGATTTGGTGTAATACCGCAAGCCTTCATTGCTGCATCTGCGAGCTTAATCGCCTGTGGGACATTTTTGACTGTGTCATACATATTTTTATAACTGTCTTCAATCACACATTCCACAGGATCTTTTAGGCTTTTCTCTCTATTAAATTTTTCCACAAGTTGATAAATAAACGCTTTACGTTGCTCAAAAT
>CABSZQ010000195.1 GCA_902482195.1 uncultured Haemophilus sp. | reverse complement strand
AACCAAAGTTATTGAATTGGCTTGGTTTTTTACTCGCTTCGCTATCTGGCATTCCTAGCGATTCATTACCTTTAAGGTAAAGCATTGAGCCGAAGGATTGCCCCCATCCACCTCCAACATTTACTTTTTCTGTTTTTCCATTCTGTTTTACTTCCATCTCGGTATAGCGGCCATTTTGTCCATATAGACGGATACGTGCGTCAGTTTGTGGGTTATAAGCTTTTCCTGCATTTGATAGCTCGGTGTTTACACAGCCTGAAAGTAGTAACGCTGCTGTACTGATAAGCATCAATTTTTTCATGATTTTTCCTTTTGTTAATGATAGAAAATAGTGAATTAATGTTCCCTTGTTTTAAAGAAGGTCACATCAGGATAACGTTCTTGTGCAAGATTTAAGTTAACCATAGTCGGTGCGATATAAGTGAGATTATCACCGCCATCTAATGCTAGATTTTGCTCATTTTTACGTTTGAACTCTTCAAATTTTTTGTTATCCGCACATTCTACCCAACGAGCCGTTGCGACATTGACAGTTTCGTAAATGGCTTCAACGTTATATTCTGATTTCAAACGAGAAACGACCACATCAAACTGTAACACACCAACTGCGCCAACAATTAAATCATTATTGCTTAATGGACGGAATACTTGCACAGCACCTTCTTCAGAAAGTTGTACTAAGCCTTTTAACAATTGTTTTTGTTTAAGAGGATCTTTCAAACGAATACGACGGAATAATTCAGGGGCAAAGTTTGGAATACCGGTAAATTTCAGATCTTCACCTTGTGTGAAGGTATCACCAATTTGAATTGTACCGTGATTGTGCAAGCCGATAATATCGCCAGCATAGGCCTCATCGGCATGGGTACGGTCACCAGCCATAAAGGTGAGCGCATCAGAAATAACCACATCTTTACCAATACGCACGTGTTTAAGTTTCATGCCTTTTTCGTATTTACCAGAAACTACACGCAAGAAAGCCACGCGGTCGCGGTGTTTTGGATCCATATTGGCTTGGATTTTAAACACGAAACCGCTGAATTTTTCTTCTTCTGCTGAAACTTTACGAGTATCTGCTTGGCGAGCTTGTGGTGCAGGCGCCCATTCGGTTAAACCATCTAAGAAATGATCGACGCCAAAGTTACCTAATGCAGTACCGAAAAAGACTGGCGTTAATTCACCACTTAAGAATAAATTCAAATCAAATTCATTACTTGCACCTTTTACTAGCTCTAATTCATCACGTAATTGTTGAGCTAAGTCATCGCCTACGGCTGCGTCTAATTCAGGGCTATTTAAGCCTTTCACGATTCGTACTTCTTGAATAGTAGAGCCTTGTCCACTTTGATAAAGATAGGTTTCATCTTTATATAAATGATAAACCCCTTTAAACAATTTACCGCAACCAATCGGCCAAGTAATTGGCGCACAATGGATTTTTAATACGCTTTCCACTTCATCTAATAATTCCATTGGATCACGAATATCACGGTCAAGTTTATTCATGAAAGTGATAATTGGCGTATCGCGTAAACGGGTCACTTCCATTAATTTAATGGTACGTTCTTCAACCCCTTTTGCAGAGTCGATAACCATCAAACAGCTATCCACAGCCGTCAAAGTGCGGTAGGTATCTTCTGAGAAATCCTCATGCCCCGGCGTATCCAATAAATTCACTAAGCACTCATTGTAAGGGAATTGCATCACGGAAGTGGTAATGGAAATACCACGTTGTTTTTCCATTTCCATCCAGTCAGATTTTGCATGCTGTGCAGAGCCTTTACCTTTTACTGAGCCTGCTTTTTGAATGGCATTGCCGTATAACAATACCTTTTCAGTGATGGTGGTTTTACCTGCGTCAGGGTGGGAAATAATCGCAAATGTGCGACGTTTATTCACTTCTTCTAATGGATAACTCATTTGTCTTGTTTCTTCTGTTTTAAATAATGCTGTATTGTCGCTGATTTTCAGATTGAGCTCAAATTAAATTGGATAAGTAGTTTAGGTGGAAACATGCAAGGTTGATTTATAAATATATGAATCGAATTATTGATTGATAACGGGATAAAAAGGTTTTCCCCAACTTGGTTCAGCATCATTACGTAACATGATCTTTACCATAGCGGGTACAAACAGCGAAAGCAGTGTACAGGCTTCTTGTAGCTGCTTACGATTCGTTTGGCTATTGAACGTTGAACCACCATGTATTATTTGATTTCTTAGTGTGTATAAATGAAGAAATAGCACTTCTAACACCTCAGCTGTTTTCTGCTCTTCAAAGGCAAAATTGGCTTTCTTCTTCGCTGCCGCAAACATTGCTTTCCATTCTTTCCCCACTAACAAACCATTATGCGCATCCCAAAATGGTTGGAATGTGTAAGGTGTATCTAATAATGCCTTTACCGCTCCAGGGAATTCATTCCAAATAATTCCATAAAGTAGGTGCTCAGAATCCAATTCACAAAGACGAGTAATAAATTGACGAAATACTTTATGTTCTGCTTCCTCTTTACTTAGTTCATCGGCATACGCCGCATTAAACGCAATCCAAAGTGCGATAAATTTGAAATCTAGATTTTCTTCTTCATCTGCTTTTTTTAACCAACTTAATGTGCGGTGCATTTTTAAGCGAAAGTTATCATTAAAACCATCACGATTTTCTTTGTAATAATCGGTTAAATTTTCTAATTGTTCTGTAAGTGACATAATAGGCTCGAATATAATCAATATTGAGCCATTATGGTATAGATTTGTATCATTGTAAATTTCAGAAGAAAAACGACCTATTAGGTCGGTTTTATAGTGTTTTATAATTTCTGACAAATTTCTAAATTAAGTTTAACAAATTCGTCCCATTCATAAATTTCTTTTAAATAGGCTTGATAATACTTCTCAACCTGACAAACAAGTGGTCTATTTTCATAGATTAAACATAATTTAGTATATTCATCAAAATGGCGACAAGTACCATCGCCACGATCTAAAAAAGCAGTTTCTTCACTTTTACCTACGTTTTGGCAACATTTCCCACAAGCGGTACAAGGAAAGGATTTAGTAATAGTCGTCATCATCACCATCTAATGCTGCAAACTCTTCAAAAGATAACCCACTACCTTTAATATTATACATATCCCCAATTTTTCTAACTGATTCAGCAACTTGAAGATGATCATTGTTTTTAGATGCTATTTCTATAGAACTCATCAATGAATCCAATTCTTTTCTTCGTTCAAAAAAGAACTTAGTCATTTTTCTATTATGTTCAATTAAGAATGTATCAGCTATATATCTAACATCATCAACGTACAAATCAAATTCTTTTGCTCGTAGTTTATAACGTTGAATTTCTATATCATTTCGCAAAATAGAACATAAATGTATTAGCCCTAAATAAGAAAAACGCATCCATGCTACAAAATTCATTCGACTAAAAAACTCAACCCAGTTTGCTGCAAATCCACTACGAATAAATGCATCGCCAGCATCAACTAGGCATAATGTGCCTTGCCCAACTAATAACATTTTACGTAAACGAGCATTCTTATCGAAATTTAAGAATTGTAAACAATCTTTCCATTCTTGATTATATTGATAACGATGGCGAAGGATGCAGAAAATACGGATAAATAACTCAACTAATAAGACAGGAATACTTTGTACCGCACCAAACCGTAGATCAT
>CABSZQ010000194.1 GCA_902482195.1 uncultured Haemophilus sp. | reverse complement strand
GTCGTGTTGCAGGCATCGTTG
Source organism: uncultured Haemophilus sp. (assembly GCA_902482195.1). GTDB lineage: Bacteria > Pseudomonadota > Gammaproteobacteria > Enterobacterales > Pasteurellaceae > Haemophilus_D. The sequence continues at coordinate 3,672 of CABSZQ010000194.1, read as the reverse complement.
AAACAGCAAAAACGTCTCAAGAAGAAATTTTGCAACTTGCCGCAAAATATTTATAAATCATAAAGGAACAAATTATGAGTGCCTTACCAAAAAATAAATCATTCGATTTCTTAAAACAAAATGCGATTTATTTTGTGTTGTTGATTTTACTTGGCATCATCATCGCACAAGATCCAACATTCTTGAATGTTCGCAACTTTAGTAACATTTTAACTCAATCATCCGTCCGTCTCATTATCGCCCTAGGTGTTGCAGGCTTGCTTATCACTCAAGGTACCGACTTGTCAGCCGGTCGCCAAGTAGGTTTAGCCGCGGTTATTTCTGCTACCCTCTTACAATCAATGGAAAACATGAATCGCGTGTTCCCTGATTTAGGTGAAATTCCGATTCCAGTGGTTATCCTTACGGTTTGTGCGGTAGGTGCTGTAATCGGCTTAGTGAATGGTTTAGTTATCGCTTATCTCAATGTAACCCCGTTCATTGCAACCATGGGTACCATGATCATCGTTTACGGTTTTAACTCACTTTATTATGATGGCGTAGGGGGTTCACCAATTGCTGGCTTCAGCGAATCTTTCTCTAACTTCGCACAAGGCTTCTTCAGACTCGGTTCATTCAAATTATCCTACATCACTATTTATGCCGCAGTTTGTGCATTCTTAGTATGGGTAATGTGGAATAAAACACGCTTCGGTAAAAATATCTTTGCTATCGGTGGTAACCCTGAAGCAGCAAAAGTATCTGGCGTAAACGTAGCGCGTAACCTTGTTGTGATTTACATGATTGCAGGTATGTTCTATGCATTCGGTGGTATGTTAGAAGCAGGCCGTATCGGTAGTGCTACCAACAACCTCGGTTTCATGTATGAATTAGATGCGATTGCTGCCTGCGTAGTAGGTGGTGTATCTTTCGCTGGTGGTGTGGGTACGGTTATCGGTGTAATCACAGGTGTTATCATCTTCACCGTTATTAACTACGGTTTAACTTATATCGGTGTAAACCCTTACTGGCAATATATCATTAAAGGTAGCATTATCATCCTTGCGGTTGCTATTGACTCCTTGAAATACGCGAAGAAAAAATAATTAAAAACAATGATAAAAATAACCGCACTTTAGCAATAAAGTGCGGTTTTATTTTGGAATGAATTATTTAAAAAAAAAGCGAGCCTCTCAGCTCGCTTGATTAATCAAATCAATTACTCGTATTCATCTAACCATTTCAACAAAATCGCTTCCAGAATACTCTCGTTAGATTTCATTGGATCATCATCAAAACCGTCTAGTTCACAAATCCATTTATGTAAATCCGTGAAACGTACCGTTTTAGGATCTAAATCTGGATTACGATCATAAAGCTCTTCTGCGATAAGTTGGGCATCAGTCCATTTCATTAGTGAGCCGCCTCATTCGCATGGTTAATATTATATTTAGGGATTTCCACAACTAAATCTTCATCGCCCACGACACATTGGCAAGAAAGACGGCTATCCATTTCTAAGCCCCATGCTTTATCCAACATATCTTCTTCTTGATCGGTAGCTTCATTTAATGAATCAAACCCTTCACGGATCACAACATGGCATGTTGTACAAGCACAAGAACCATCGCAAGCGTGGTGAATTTCAACGCCCGCATTATGTGCCACTTCTAATAAGTTGTCGCCAGCTGCCGCATCAACCACCATACCCTCTGGACAGAATTCTTCATTCGGTAAAAAAATCACTTTTGGCATATTACTTTCCTCAATATAAAAACTCGTTAATTTATAACCGCACTTTATTGCTCAATATCTGATACAGATTTACCTGTCAGCGCTTGATTAATGGATTTATTCATTCGTCTTGCCGCAAATTCTTGAGTCGCGACATCAAGGGCTTTGATTCCCTGAACGATAGCATGACGATCTGCGCCTTCTTTTACATCCATTAGTTGTTTCAATGCATTTTCAATTTGGTGGAATTCGGCTTCGGTTAATAAGTCAGCCCCATCTTGTTGTAATGCTACAATCACGCTTTCAATCACACGATCAGCCTCAACACGTTGCTCGGCTAATTCACGGGCTTGCATATCATCTTGTGCATTATCAAAAGAAGCTTTAATCATTGCCGTTACTTCTTCATCCGTTAAACCATAAGAAGGCTTAATTTGAATCGATGCTTGGACTTTTGTGGATTTTTCCATGGCGGTTACACTTAATAAGCCATCTGCATCCACTTGATAAGTCACTCGAATATGAGCCGCGCCTGCCACCATTGGCGGAATACCACGCAACGTAAAACGACCTAAAGAACGGCAATCATCCACTAGCTCACGTTCCCCTTGTACCACATGTACCGTCATCGCAGTTTGACCATCTTTAAAGGTGGTAAATTCTTGTGCGCGAGCCACTGGAATCGTGGTGTTACGTGGAATGATTTTCTCCACTAAACCGCCCATGGTTTCAATACCTAAAGAAAGCGGCACCACATCGAGTAACAACATATCGCTGTCATTTTTGTTGCCCACTAAAATATCCGCTTGAATTGCCGCACCTAAGGCTACTACTTTATCTGGGTCGATAGAGGTTAATGGTGTTTTACCGAAGAATTCGCCCACTTGCTCACGTACGTAAGGCACGCGAGTTGAGCCTCCAACCATAACCACTTCTTGTACGTCTTCAGCTTCAACATGCGCATCTTTCAATGCACGACGACAGGTTAATAAAGAGCGTTTTACCAATGAGTGGATTAATTCATTGAATTGCTCACGACTTAACTCACCTTCAAATCCTCGCCAAGAAATGACCGCACTTTGCTCACTCGTTAAAGTAATTTTAGTTTGAGTCGCTAAGCTTAAAAGCTCACGCTGCTCATTTACATTTTGTGGTTGAATACCCGCTTGTTCAACAATCCAATCTGCTATCAAATGGTCAAAATCATCACCACCTAAGGCAGTATCTCCACCTGTTGCTAAGACTTCAAATACACCTTTAGACAAGCGTAAAATCGAGATATCAAAGGTACCACCACCTAAGTCATAAACAGCGATGACGCCTTCTTTTCCGCTATCTAAGCCATAAGCGACTGCTGCTGCAGTGGGTTCATTTAATAAACGTAATACATTCAACCCTGCAAGGCGTGCTGCATCTTTCGTACTTTGGCGTTGAGCATCATCAAAATAAGCAGGGACAGTAATCACCACACCAGAAAGCTCACCTGCAAGGCGTTGTTCTGCAATATGATTTAAACGAGATAAAATATCTGCAGAGACTTCAATCGGGCTTTTTTTGCCTTGATGCGTCACCAATAATGGTAAGCCATTCTCACTTGCCACAAACTCATAGGGCAAGTTTGTGTAACGTGATTGCACATCGGTAAGACTACGACCAATCAGACGTTTAACCGAAATAATCGTATTTTTAGGATCCATTGCAGCTTTGGCAAATGCTTCAGTACCCACAAGTTTTTCATTTTCACCATAATACACAACTGAAGGTACAAGGCTTCTGTCTTGTTCATCATTCAAAATGGTGGCTTGACCGCTACGCACTGCGGCAACTAAAGAGTTTGTTGTACCTAAATCAATCCCTACCGCAAGACGATGTTGATGTGGTGCTGCCGTTTGTCCTGGCTCTGCAATTTGGAGTAATGCCATATCTCTTTTTATCTCTAATAATTAATTCGTTTAAAGC
>CABSZQ010000193.1 GCA_902482195.1 uncultured Haemophilus sp. | reverse complement strand
GCACATAGGATCCAGCCTTTACTCTACTTTCAGATAAATATTTTTCGGAGTCTTTAAATGGTGAATTATTAAATACTCCATTTTGAAAATCAGGTAGAAAAAGCTCACGTAAAACTAAAACTCTTCGAGGACCATCTTGTACTAAACATTGCTTAACATCATCTTTCTTATAAATAGTTATAAGATGAGTTGCGTAATTTTTTACACTTAATGTGCCATAGTCACTACCTTCATAGTCTTTATACTTCGGATATATCCCATCGAAACTAAGACATGCAGACAACGACTGAAAAATAGGAAGCAATAAAATCAGTCTAATATATTTTATATACATGATTCCCTCTGATTATTTTATCTTAAAATTGATTAATACGAACTTACCTTCACTAGGATAAATCGCCTTAATCACCTCTTTCAATTCAGCCAAACTCATATTTTCCTGCTTCGCATGCTGTTCCGTTAGTTCATCAAGAGTAATCGGTGATACACCTAACACTTCAATCGTGCAGAAATATTGATTATCTTCAAATCGACCAACACGTAAAATATCACCTGCTTTAAAATGGCTTTCCGATTTATCTCGAATCGTGATGGTTTTACGCCCGGTGAGAATATCGGCTTCGAAGCGTTGATAAAAGGTAATATCGTTCATAAAGTGCGGTCAATTTTTAAGTATTTTTGTAACCATTCCCTCTTTGGCAAAGAGGGGTGTGTTTTATATCGTTATACCTGCTCCGTGCTCGACGTCCAACCTTGCGAGCGGAGAATTTTATAACGTTCACGCGCTTGGGCTTTTTGCGTTTCTTCTACCGGTACAAAATCAATTAATTGTGTAAAGCTGTGGCTAAAATCCGGCACTTCCATTTGTAAATTGATCAGCAAATCTCGACGCTGGGCATTACGTTTGCCTTTCCAACTAATCTCAATTGGCGGTGCATATTGTGTTGCTTCGCCTGAAAGATTATGAGGAACAAACTCATTCGGATCCCGTTGCCATAATGCTTCATCAATTAAAAATGCTTGCTCTTCTGTTTCGCACGCGATTAAAACTCGCTTGCCTAAACGCCACGCTTGAGCGGCAAGATCACAGGCAAGTTGCTCAACTGTTATCTTCTTTTCTGGATTTAAGAGATAAAATTGTGCGTTTTTTGCCATGATTGCGACTTCTCCATTTATCGTTTTGTAAACTGGCGGATTTTATCAAAAAAGCAGCAAAAAATAAATCATCTACAAGGTGATTAACGTAAATAGAAAAAACACAGAAATTTTTTACCGCACTTTTATGATCTACATCACAAAAGTAACTTTTAACCTTTATGTTACATTCCATTCATAATTCGTAGGTGTTAGAATTTTCAAGATTTATTTTTATTTTCGATGATAGGAGTATCACATGGCATTTCGTATTGAAAAAGACACTATGGGCGAAGTTCAAGTTCCTGCAGATAAATACTGGGCAGCACAAACCGAACGTTCTCGCAACAACTTCAAAATTGGTCCGGCAGCTTCTATGCCGCACGAAATTATTGAAGCGTTCGGTTATTTGAAAAAAGCTGCTGCTTTCGCAAACTGTGATTTAGGTGTATTACCTGCAGAGAAACGTGATTTAATCGCAACCGCCTGTGATGAAATCCTTGCAGGAAAATTAGACGACCAATTCCCATTAGTCATTTGGCAAACCGGTTCAGGTACACAATCAAACATGAACGTGAACGAAGTCGTGGCTAACCGTGCTCACGTTTTACATGGCGGTAAATTAGGTGAAAAATCATTCATCCATCCAAATGATGATGTGAACAAATCACAATCTTCAAATGATACCTTCCCAACTGCAATGCACATTGCCGCATACAAAAAAGTGGTTGAACACACCATTCCTTGTGTAGAACGTTTACAAAAAACTTTCGCTAAAAAATCAGCAGAATTTAAAGATGTGGTAAAAATTGGCCGTACTCACTTAATGGATGCCACCCCATTAACATTAGGTCAAGAATTCTCTGCTTATGCAGCACAATTAGATTTTGGTTTACGTGCACTGAGAAATACTCTTCCACACTTAAGCCAATTAGCACTTGGTGGTACTGCAGTAGGTACGGGTTTGAACACACCAAAAGGCTATGATGTAAAAGTAGCGGATTACATTGCAAAATTCACTGGCTTACCATTCGTGACTGCGGAAAACAAATTTGAAGCGTTAGCTGCACACGATGCGATCGTTGAAACTCACGGTGCAATTAAACAATTAGCGATGAGTTTATTCAAAATTGCAAACGACATTCGTTTATTAGCATCAGGCCCTCGTTCAGGTATCGGTGAAATCTTAATTCCTGAAAATGAACCTGGTTCTTCAATCATGCCGGGTAAAGTGAACCCTACTCAATGTGAAGCATTAACCATGGTATGTGCACAAGTATTCGGTAACGATACCACTATCGCGTTTGTTGGCTCACAAGGGCATTTCCAATTAAACGTATTTAACCCTGTAATGGTGGCGAATTTCTTACAATCAGCACAATTATTGGGTGATGCTTGCGTATCATTTGATGAACACTGCGCAACCGGTATTCAACCAAACTACCCACGCATTAAACAACAATTGGAAAATTCATTGATGTTAGTGACCGCACTTAATACCCATATTGGTTACGAAAATGCAGCGAAAATTGCGAAAACTGCACACAAAAATGGTACAACCTTACGTGAAGAAGCGATTAACTTAGGCTTAGTTTCAGCCGAAGATTTCGACAAATGGGTTCGTCCAGAAGATATGGTGGGTAGCTTAAAATAAACTCAGCCAATAATTTGGTGTCAAAGGCAGGTCTATCCTGCCTTTTTATTTGTGTTTTTTTAAAGGGCTTTTTTGTTATAATCACGGCAATATTTTTGACATGAAAAAAACTATGAAACTGAAATTTATTATTGCTGCCATTTCAGCCTTATTTTCCACCGCACTTTTTGCCCAATGGCAACCGGTCGGCAATGCTGAATACACATGGGGGCCATTCCATGTTTACACTGTCGGCTTATATTCTGAAACGGGTTCCTATGAAAAAAATGAACGTCCGTTAATGTTTTCGATTAAATATGAAAAACCAGTAGAAGGGAAAAACTTCGCCATTGCTTTAACCAAAGAAATGGAATCACAAAATTTAAGTAAAGATGACACCACTGCATGGCTCAAAAAAATGCAGGAAATCTTCCCTGATTTTTCACCAAACGACATCTTAAATTTTGTTGCCTTAGCGGATAAAGGCTATTTTGTTTTGAATGATACCGTGTTAGATCACGAATTCGATCAAAAATTTACACAAGCGTTTATTGATGTATGGCTTTCAGATAAAAGTAGTTTTATCAAATTGCAACCGCAATTATTAGGTAAAGAAAAACCGGCTCACGATAACAAAGAATTTCAACATCAACCAGCAAGCGAGCCTTTTGATGAAGAAAATACGATGCCGGAATTACCGCCAAATTACGATTTAAAACAAGACGCAAAAGGATAAACAACAAGGGCGAACATGATATGGTTCGCCCTTTTCTTTTATTGTTTCACTTTCTGTTCTAAAAACAAGATCATCTGCAATGCAATATCAATGCCACTGGTTTTCTCAATCATTTCTAACCCCGGACTAGCATTTACTTCAAGCACCAACAACCCTTCTTTTGAACGAATCAAATCAACACCGGCTACCGCAAGCCC
>CABSZQ010000192.1 GCA_902482195.1 uncultured Haemophilus sp. | reverse complement strand
GCTTTGTACAGCAGTTTCTGCGGGCATTTATATGCTAACCAAAGATAAAATTGATGAAGCCATGGCTGAACAACAAAAAGCGTTATTGCTCCAAGTAATCCCTCAAAATTACTTTAATAATAGCTTGCTTGAAAGCGTGGAGACGCCCGAGCAAGATAAACTCAAAGGTATTCAAAAAGTCTATTTTGCGATCAAAGATCATGTGCCAACAGCCTATGCTTATGAAACCACAGCGCCAGATGGTTATTCAGGGAATATCCGTTTATTAGTGGGGATTACCCCCAAAGGTGAAGTTTTAGGTGTGCGTGTCATCGAACATCATGAAACCCCAGGATTGGGCGATAAAATCGAACTTCGCATATCTAATTGGATTTTAAGTTTTACGAACCAATTTATCGTACCAGAAAGCCTAAAAGATTGGGCAGTCAAAAAAGATGGCGGTAAATTCGACCAATTTTCTGGCGCAACGATTACGCCACGCGCGATTGTGAATCAAGTAAAACGCTCTGCTCTCGTGATGCTCGAAAATGAGGCATTACTCAACGAGATGGCAAAAAAATATGCGCAATAGGATATTTATTATGACTGATTTAACCGAAAAAACGACCGCACTTGATGAGCAAAGTGCGGTTAAAAATTCAGAAGAAATAACGCAAACGCCTTCTGTTTGGAAAGAAATCTTTATTCAAGGCGTATGGAAAAACAACTCTACCCTCGTGCAATTATTAGGGCTTTGTCCGCTGTTGGCTGTTTCAAGTACTGCAACAAATGCATTAGGTTTAGGTTTGGCGACTATGTTGGTTTTAACCTGTACAAACACCGTTGTTTCACTCTTTCGTAAGCAAATTCCTCATGAAATCCGTATTCCGATTTATGTGATGATTATTGCCACCACCGTAACCGTGGTGCAACTATTGATGAATGCTTATACCTATACACTCTATCAAGCACTTGGGATTTTTATTCCTTTAATCGTGACTAACTGTATCGTCATCGGTCGTGCAGAAGCCTTTGCCTCTAAAAATAGCGTAGCACATGCTGCCTGGGATGGTTTTTCGATGGGATTAGGTATGGCATTAAGTATCACCGTATTAGGTGCATTACGTGAAATCTTAGGCCAAGGTACCCTTTTTGAAGGCATTGAAAACCTATTTGGTCAAGGCGCCAAATTCCTGACATTACATATTTATCACGCTGACAGCAGCTTTTTACTCTTTATTCTTCCGCCAGGTGCGTTTATTGGATTAGGCATTCTACTGGCGATTAAAAACCGAATTGATATGAAAAAATGAACCAAGCTAAACGAATTGAAATCCTCACTCGACTTCGGGAGCAAAACCCGCATCCAACCACGGAATTAGAGTATAATTCGCCTTTCGAATTACTCATTGCGGTGATCTTATCGGCTCAAGCGACCGATAAAGGTGTGAATAAAGCGACGGCAAAATTATTCCCTGTGGCAAATACCCCACAAGCTATTTTAGATCTCGGCTTAGAGGGGTTAAAAGAATACATTAAAACCATCGGGCTTTATAACAGCAAAGCGGAAAATATCATTAAAACCTGCCGTGATTTAGTTGAGAAACACAACGGCGAAGTACCTGAAAGCCGTGAAGCCTTAGAAGCCCTTGCGGGTGTCGGCAGAAAAACAGCGAATGTAGTATTAAATACCGCTTTCGGTCACCCGACTATTGCAGTGGATACCCATATTTTTCGCGTATGCAACCGCACGAATTTTGCTCCTGGTAAAGATGTGGTAAAAGTGGAAGAAAAATTGCTCAAAGTTGTGCCTAAAGAATTTAAAGTGGATGTACATCACTGGCTTATTTTACATGGTCGCTATACTTGTACCGCGCGCAAACCTCGCTGCGGTGCTTGCATTATTGAAGATCTCTGCGAATACAAAGAAAAAACAGAATATTAAACGAATAAAATCAAACGGAATATATTATGACAACAAACAATCAATCTCGCCAAACGTGGTCTAGCCGACTAACTTATGTGCTCACCGTTGCGGGCGCAACAGTTGGCTTTGGAGCCACTTGGCGCTTTCCTTATTTAGTGGGTGAAAATGGCGGCGGTGCTTACGTGCTCCTCTTTTGTATCGCGATGATTGTGATTGGTATCCCGATGATTTTAGTAGAAAATGTTATCGGACGCCGTTTGCGTGTGAATTCCATTGATGCCTTTGGCGACAAAATCCAAGATAAAGGTAAAAACATCTCCAAATATTGGAAGATTCTTGGTTACATGGGGCTTCTTGGCTCATTTGGTATCATGGCTTATTACATGGTATTAGGTGGTTGGGTGATGTCTTATATCATTAGTCTGGTGAATAACACCCTTGATATTAGCGCCCCAATTACAAAAGAAGTGGCCAAAGATTTCTACGATTTACACATCAGCAACAGCCCATGGGAAATCATGCTTTATACCTTCCTGTTCGTGGCGGTAAATTACATTATTTTGGCAAAAGGTATCATCGGCGGGATTGAACGTTCTGTAAAATACTTAATGCCATTACTATTCATCTTCCTAATTGGTATGGTAATTCGTAATCTTACCTTACCGGGTGCAATGGAAGGTGTGACTTTCTACTTAAAACCAGATTTCAGCAAAATCACACCTAAATTATTCATCTTCGTATTAGGCCAAGTATTCTTCGCATTAAGCCTTGGTTTCGGTGTATTGATTACCCTCTCCAGCTATTTAAATAAAGAAGAGAACCTTATTCATACAGCAGTTATTACAGGTTTCACCAATACTATTATCGCTGTGCTATGTGGTTTTATGATCTTCCCATCATTATTCACATTTGGGATTGAACCTAACGCTGGCCCAACCTTGGTTTTCCAAAGTTTACCAATTGTCTTCTCACATTTATGGGCGGGTAAATTCTTTGCTATCGTGTTCTTCGGCTTATTGCTTATTGCGGCATTAACCACATCAATTACGATTTACGAAGTCATCATCACCGCATTACAAGAAAAACTCAGAATGCGCCGTGGTAAAGCAATTTTTGTTACCTTAATGGGGATTTTCTTATTAGGTAATATACCCTCTATTCTAGGTGATAACCTTTGGAAAGATTTCACCATCTTCGGTAAAAGCATTTTCGATGCCTTCGATTTTGTCAGCGGAAATATTCTCTTTATGCTGACCGCACTTGGCTGTGCCATTTTCGTTGGTTTCGTGTTAAAAGACGATGCCAAAAAAGAACTATCACCAACGCCAAATTCACTTTTCACCACAATTTGGTTTAACTATGTGAAATTTGTGGTTCCTGTGATTATTTTGGTGATTTTTATCAGCAATTTAATCTAACAAAATAGACCGAAAGCAGTGCGCAAGCGCTGCTTTTTTTATACGCTAAAATTATAACATCTTCTCGCTAAACAATTGTTTGTAAAGAATAAAAATTCTCTATAGAATAGACAAAATTTATTCAAATATTTTACTAGGATCCATTTTATGCAACAGCAAGAAACCACTAAAAATACGCTTGATAATCTCGCTTTACAACAAGCCTTCCTAAACGATCTAGACGAAAAACTTTGGTCATCTGCCGATAAACTGCGCCAGCAGCTTGATGCCGCCAATTACAAACACATCGTTCTTGGTCTGATCTTCTTAAAATACATTTCCGATAGTTTCACCCACCAACAAGCCAAAATTCAGGCTGAACTAACCGATCCTGAAAACGCGCT
>CABSZQ010000191.1 GCA_902482195.1 uncultured Haemophilus sp. | reverse complement strand
CAAAACGTATTGAAGACTCTGGCTTGATTAGTAAAGATGGTAAAACAGCATTTGCAGCGGATAACACCAGCAAACGTGATAGTGCGAAAGCGAAAGGTAAAGATGCAACTGCGGTTGGTTATGGATCAAATGCAAGTGGCGAAAACGGCACTGCATTAGGCAATAACTCACAAGCTTCAGGTAAAAACTCAACTGCTGTGGGTCAAGGTGCGAAAGCAACTGCAGCTAACTCAGTAGCTCTAGGTCAAGGCTCTGTAGCAAATGAAGCAAATACTGTTTCAGTTGGTTCAGTCGGTAATGAACGTCGAATCACAAATGTCGCAGATCCTATTCGTGGTACTGATGCGGCAAATAAACAATATGTTGATAGCAAAATTGGTTCCGTACGTAGTGACTTGAGAAAAACTGATAAGAAACTTCGTGGTGGTATTGCTGGTGCAACAGCAGCAGCTAACATCCCACAAGTAACGAAAGCAGGTGGTTCAATGGTTGGCCTTGGTGTAGGTAACTACAAAGGCGAAAGTGCCGTTGCAGTAGGTTACTCTCGTGCGAGCGATAACAATAAAGTTATCTTCAAAGTGAGTGGAGCTGCAACCACTCAAGGTGATTACAATGTTGGTGCCGGTGTAGGTTATCAATGGTAATCGCTCACTAAACTAGATAAATCACTCGGGTAGGAATATCCGAGTGATTTTTATTATTTAAGTTATTTAAAAAACAGTTTTATTTTTGACCGCACTTTTAGATAATTTAAGTAATAGAAGAAGGAAGAAAGCATGCGTAAATATAAAATTGGGATTACTTTTAATTTAGAAGCAAAAGTGACAGATATTTGGGCAAATGGTGCGAACCAAAATGTGATTCACCTTTATCATTTGTTTCAACACTCTGACATTGTAGAAGATGTAGTTTTGGTCTCTTGGGGGCCTGAGAAACGCACTACTCCTCCAGAAGGGTTTATGCTTGATGGATTAAATTTGAAATACGCTTATATTGAGGATGTAATTGATCAATTAGACGTATTGATTGAGGGAACATTGGTGATTGAACCTCATCAAGTTACTCGAATGCATCAACATGGTGGTAAAGTTGTTTGCTATAAAATGGGTAATGACTTTATTATGGATATGGAAAATTTCCTTTTTGATAAGAAAGCAGGAAGAGTGTTTAATGGTACGTTATTTGATTCTGTATGGATGATTCCACAGCATGAGAATACCTGCAAATCTTATTTTTCTATTATGTATCGTTGCCCTGCTTATGTTGTACCAGCAATTTGGTCGCCAGTATTCTGTGATCAAGTAATTAAGCGAATCAAAGAGAAGCATAATCTTACTTTTGGGTATAAACCAGATACTGAGAAAAAAGCTAAGCGTATAGCTTCTTTTGAAGCCAATATTAACATTGTAAAAACGTGTTTTACACCAGTGTTAATTGCTGAACAAGCCTATCGTGAAGCTCCTGAGAAAATTAAAAACGTCTATATGTGCAACACCTACGATAAAAAAGATAATCCAACCTTTTTCAATTTCATAGGTCGAACTAATCTTGTTAAAAATGGGGTGATGACGGTAGAAGGGCGTTATCAAATGCCTGATTTTCTTACTCGCTATGTAGATATTGTGCTAAGTCATCAGTGGGAAAATGGTTTGAATTATGCTTACAATGATGCTTTGTATGGTGGTTATCCATTTATTCATAATTCAAAACTGATTCCGAAAGGTGTAGGGTATTATTACGATCAGTTCGATGCGTTTGAAGGTGCAAAAGTATTACTTGATGTGATTGATAACCATGATAAGCATCATGAAGAATATGTGAAAAGAGCAAATGAATATCTAGATTCGCAATTACCAACTAATCCTGTGAATATTTATTTGTATGAGAAAGAGATCAAGCGGTTGTTTTCTGAATAAGACTTGTGAAAATCCCTCAGTGAGCGCTAAGGGATTTTTTATTCAACTTATAAATCTTAATTAGTATTAATAGTGTGTTTATCTATAATATTTACCACAAAGCATTAAATTCTTTTTCGTATTTTTCTTTCAAATTAAGAAAATCTACTTTTTCATTCTCTGGCAGCAGTTCATAGCATGTCATTACATACCCATAAATATCATCTACATATTTTTTAAATCCAGGCAACAACTCATTATTGAGTTTCATATTTTCTATTTCAGTTATTACATCAGATAGATTTTGAAATAGACTTACTTGATTTTTAGAGGTCGCAACAGAACTAATTGAACCTTTTCTTTCTCTTCTATACATATAAAAGCAGTTTTTATAAATCGCATAACTACTAATATATTTAGTAAGAAAAAAACTCCATGCCACATCTTCAAAAGATCGCCCTTTTATAAAAAAGAGGTGGTTTGTTAAAATTAATTCTCTTTTTATTGTTTTTGTAAAGGGGAACCCAAGATAAATTCCATCTTGATAAAGACCTTGAAAGTCTTCCCTAAAAGAACCTATTAGCTTATCTCGGTTGATGTAATGGTTCACAATTTTGTCGGGATAAACGCTGCTCATATAATTAAAGATAGCATCGGGATTATTTTCATTAATTATATTTTGTAAATCAGAAAGAATACTTGTTCCCTCCCAATAATCATCACTATCTAAAAACATTAAGTACTCGCCACGCGCAAGTTTAATACCTGCGTTTCTTGCATCAGAAAGACCACCATTAACTTTATGAATAAGTATAATATTAGGATATTGTTTAGCATATTTAACACAAATATCGATAGAATTATCTGGTGAACCATCGTCAACTAAAATCAGTTCATAATTCTGATAATCTTGCGCTAAAACAGATTCAATACATTGCTCGAGGTAACGTTCAACATTATAGATTGGCACAATGATACTAAATAGTGGATTTTCAACTTTATCTTGTTGTTTTTGGACTAGATTTTCCCCCAATAGATAACGTGCTTGGGCTATATTTTGAGGTTCATGAAAAGCAGTGAATTGATCTGCAAGCCAGTAGGGTTTCGTTTCACTTAAAAGTGCGGTTAATTTTTTTGCGACATCTTTGCGGATGAGATAGAGTGAACAACCATAATTGTATTGATTTGTATCACCATAGATTAATGCATCAGGTTCATCACCTATTTGGAATAAACGCTCTCCAGAACGACCCTCACCATCATGCTGTAATTTGATAATTCCGTAAGAAGAGTATTTATTAGCATAATTGATAGAATGCTGAAGGAAGTTTTCAACAGGTTGTATTTCACTTTCAGCAATTAAAGCAAAATCATTATCTTGTAGCTGTTCATTTTCAGTAATCGCTTTCCAGCACTGAATATGAGATAGCGTGTGGGCGATTTCTTTGTTATTGGGCGTGCGATCAAGTAGTTCTTCGGCTTTCTTTAAATTAAATAAGGCTGAAGAATTACCGAGTAAGCTAACCTGTTCTTTAGTTACTGCTGGAATAGGAACAATATGAGAGTCAGAGGCGCAATGTAAAAAATGGCTTAGTCCCTCTATTTTTTCAGAAGCATAAATCACATAACAGGTTAGTTTTTCCATTGTTTTGATTACTCTTTATTTTTAGCAGTAGTCGCTTTTAACGCCATATACCCCACAATCGCAGAAACAGTAGAACCTAATAAGATCCCTAGGCGAGAAAGGGCGTTAATGCTTTCACCCGCATCTGCATTGAAGGCTAGGCTTGCTAAAAACATCGACATAGTGAAACCG
>CABSZQ010000190.1 GCA_902482195.1 uncultured Haemophilus sp. | reverse complement strand
CGATAATTCTTCAAAATTGGAAAAAGTGACCATAGTTTAGCACAAAGTGCGGTTGAAATTGGCTGATTTTTCACAAATAAAAAACATCGGCTTTGACACCGATGTTTTCAAAAACGTTAATTTTTTGACCGCACTTAGCTTAATTCTTTGCCTTTTAATTCGGGCACTAAGAAGACTGTCGCTACCATGTCGATAACATAAATCACCGCCAAGAAAGCAATCGCAATACTGAATGAGTACGCAGAAACAATCGCCCCAACCACAACCGGTCCGAAACCACCAACGGCACGACCTAGGTTAAACAACACATTTTGTGCCGTTGCACGTGCTTCTGTCGGATAAGCTTCAGCCATTAATGCGCCATAACCGCCCATCATGCCGTTCACGAACATCCCCAAGAAGGCACCGGCCACCAACATGGCAGTTGGTTCGGTTAATTGAGAGTAAGTGATGATGCTGATCACGGCACCAAGTTGGAACAATAAGAAACTTGGTTTACGTCCGATTCTATCGGCTAAGCGACCAAAAATCCAAATCCCCGCCATCATGCCGCATACGGTAACAGCCGTCCACAAACCTGATTTTGTTAAACTAAAGCCGAGTTGTTTAGATAAGAAGTTTGGCATCCAAATCATAATGCCGTAGTAACCGAAGTTTTGTACGGAAGTTAACACCACCACACCAAGGCTTACTTTTGTGGTTGCTTTATCTTTCACTAAGCGTTTGAAAGATTCCAGTTTAGATATTTTTTGGGTTGAAAGTTCGGTCTGTTTTCGTGAGAAAATTTCTGGTTCGTGTAAACGAGTACGCAAATACCAGGCCACAAATGCCGGGAAGATACCAACAACGAACATGCCGCGCCAGCCGATATGTGGAAGCAATACTGGGGTGAGTAACGCAGCCGCTAACACACCAACTTGCCAACCTAATGCCACATAAGACGCAGCTTTTGCACGGTGTTTTGCTGGCCACGCCTCAATGGCTAATGCCATACCGATACCAAATTCACCGCCCAAACCGATACCCGCGATGGTGCGATAAATTAATAAATCCCAATAGCCTTGTGCAATTGCACATAAACCGGTAAATACGGCGAAGAGGACGATTGTCCAAGTTAGTACGCGTACACGCCCATAACGATCGCTTAATGCACCAAATACAATACCGCCCACCACGGCACCAATAAGTGTCCAGGTGACTAACGAGCCAGATTGTGCAGGGGTTAAATTAAGATCTGCCGAAATGGCACTAAGCATAAATCCAAGAATAAGAAGATCGAATCCATCCATCGCGTAGCCGACAGCTGATCCAACCAAGGCTTTCCAGCCATATTGATTGACGTTTGTCATGATTGAGGTCCCTTTTGCTACTCACGGGTAGCGTTTAAAGTGAAATGATGAGGAAAGAAATTTTCCGACGCGTAGTTTAGAAAAATTGACGGAATTTTGCAAGAATAAGAAAAGCAAAGTGCGGTTGATTTTATTCAAGTTTTTATTTTTTCAATAAAATTCGAATCAATAAGGCAATGGCTGCCGCATCATCTACTAAACCCAATGGGCCAAGCACCGCTTCAGGCAAAATATCAATGGGACTGAACAAATAAATCAGAATGATGGCGATTTTAATTAACTTTGTTTTATTCATAGTCATTGGACGAAAAGAAAAAGATCAGGTAAATTCTACAACTTATCCGAATGGTGAATCATCACAAAACGTTCCCAAAGCTGCTCTTCGCTTTCTTGATGCTCAGGATCTGGCTTTATGCAGTTGGTAATCGGGCAAACTTTTTGGCAAGTTGGCGTGTCATAATGACCAACACATTCCGTACAAAGTACAGGATCGATCACATAGATCTCCTCGCCGATTGAAATTGCTTCATTCGGGCATTCGGGAAGACACATATCGCAGTTTGTGCATTTGTTTGTGATCAGTAACGCCATACCATTCCTTTATATGAGAAAGCGGCGAATTATAGCCGACAAAAGCAAAATTGACAAAATTTAAACAGGATTTTTATGAAAAAACAGGTTTCCACTCTTTCCCTTATTGCCCTTGCTGCATTTAGTATTTGGCAATATTTTACTGAACACAAAAAAGATACAAAACCAGCCCCAACAACCACACAACAACAAAGCCAAAGTGCGGTCAAAAATACCCAAGATTTTGGTAATTATGATGTCATCATGCGTGATGATGCCATTGGACAAAATAAAAATGCCCCAGTTGATTACTATATGTTAGCCTTATCTTGGTCGCCGGCATTCTGTGAAAAACAACGAGCGCAATATGGCAATAATTTACCCGATTCAGCGCAATATCAATGTAGTACAAAAAATCAATTTGGCTGGGTAGTGCATGGCTTATGGCCACAAAATGCGAATGCACGTTCTGTTACGGATCACCCACGTTTTTGTAAGGGTGATTTAGCGCCGCTTCCAATTGAAACGCTCGAGCCTTACCTTTCAATCTCGCCAGGCGCAAAATTATTGCAAGGCGAATGGGAAAAACACGGTAGCTGCGCTTTTGATTCAGCAGAAGCTTATTTCAAACAAGAGAAAGCATTATTTGAATCGCTTTCCTTGCCAAACGAACAATTAAGCCGTAAAGAATTATTTCAATGGATGAAGCAAAATAATCCGCAATTAAAAGGCGCTTATTTAGGGGCGAGCCATAATGAACTATTCATTTGTTACAATCGCCAGTGGGAAGTAATCGATTGTCAAAAATAAGCATAATTCGCTTTTTTATTTGATCTACATCGTTACAACCTAGTCAGAACTAGGTATAATGTTTGAGTTTAATTTTAACTAACCCAAGAGGAAAGATTATGTCAGTAATCAAAATGACCGACTTAGATTTAAAAGGTAAACGTGTATTTATTCGCGCGGACTTAAACGTACCGGTAAAAGATGGCAAAGTGACATCTGATGCGCGTATTCGTGCGACTATCCCGACGTTAAAACTGGCTTTAGAGAAAGGCGCAAAAGTGATGGTTACCTCTCACTTAGGTCGTCCAACTGAAGGTGAATTCAAACCTGAAGATTCTTTACAACCAGTTGTTGATTACTTAAAAGACGCAGGTTTCAATGTGCGTTTAGTACAAGACTACTTAAACGGTGTGGATGTTAAAGAAGGCGAAATCGTTGTTTTAGAAAACGTACGTGTAAACAAAGGTGAGAAGAAAAACGATCCTGAATTAGGTAAAAAATATGCCGCACTTTGCGATGTATTCGTGATGGATGCATTCGGTACCGCTCACCGTGCGCAAGCATCAACTTACGGCGTAGCAGAGTTTGCACCGGTTGCTTGTGCAGGTCCATTATTAGCGGCTGAATTAGATGCATTAGGTAAAGCATTAAAAGAACCTGCTCGTCCGATGGTTGCGATCGTAGGCGGTTCAAAAGTTTCCACTAAATTAGAAGTATTAAACTCTCTTTCAAAAATTGCTGACCAAATCATCGTGGGCGGTGGTATTGCAAATACGTTCATCGCAGCAGCAGGCCACAATGTGGGTAAATCTTTATATGAAGCAGATTTAATCCCTGTAGCAAAAGAATTAGCAGCAAGCACTGACATTCCCGTTCCAGTTGATGTACGTGTTGGTACCGAATTCTCTGAAACTGCAGCAGCAACAGAAAAATCAGTCACTGAAGTAAAAGATGATGAATCAATCTTCGATATCGGTGACAAATCTGCAGAACAATTAGCAGAAAT
>CABSZQ010000189.1 GCA_902482195.1 uncultured Haemophilus sp. | reverse complement strand
ACATATTTATAAGTAAACGATTGCAACCCTGCCTAAAACACAATCCTCCATAATGAAAAATATTATGACATCCGACCAATTAGTTCCCGTATTTAGGCTAATTCATATTTACCAAATATATTATTTTCGCTATTATATATATCTAGAAAATAATTAAGCATTCACACATATAAAGGGGTAATAATGAACGAATTAACAAAAGGTTTAACGAACCTTCGTAGTTTACGCGCCGCTGTACGCGATTTAACATTAGAACAAGCCGAAAGTTCACTTTTAAAATTACAAGCTGCCGTTGAAGAAAAACGTGCTCAAGCGGCTGAAATTGAACAAGCTGAACAAGAACGTCGCGCACGTATTGCAAAATATAAAGAATTAATTAAACAAGAAGGTATCACTGCGGAAGAATTGACTGCAATTATTGGAATTGCCCCTTCTTCAATTCGTAAAAAACGTGAACCTCGTCCAGCAAAATACAAATATACTGATGAAACAGGTCAAGAAAGAACATGGACTGGCCAAGGCCGTACACCTCGTGTGATTCAAAAGGCCTTAGATAAAGGTGCCTCTTTAGCTTCTTTCGAAATCTAATTTCATTATCAACTATGCAGAACCCATTTTTATGGGTTCTCTTTTTTTATTTACCTTGAAAAATATTCATTATGTTAGAAAAGAAAATATTACTGACCGACTCTCCTGATGATAAAGGCTTAATCGCTAAAATCACCAACATTTGTTACAAACATCAATTAAATATCCTTCACAATAATGAGTTTGTTGATTTTGAAACGAAGCATTTCTTTATGCGTACAGAATTAGAAGGGATTTTTAATGAAGAAACCCTGTTGGCTGATTTAGATTATAGTTTGCCGAAAGGGACAAACTGTCGCCTAATCAGTGCAAAACGTAAACGTATCGTAATTTTAGTGACCAAAGAAGCACATTGCTTAGGTGATATTTTAATGAAAAATTACTACGGTGCGTTAGACGTAGAAATTGCGGCAGTAATTGGAAATCACGATAATTTACGCGAATTAGTTGAACGCTTTGATATTCCATTCCATTATGTCAGCCATGAAGGTCTCACTCGTGTAGAACACGATAAATTGCTCGCTGAAAAAATCGATGAATATGCACCTGATTATATTGTTTTAGCTAAATATATGCGTGTATTAAATCCAGAATTCGTCGCTCGTTATCCAAATCGTGTGATTAATATTCACCATTCATTCTTACCCGCATTTATTGGGGCAAAACCTTATCAACAAGCCTATGAACGCGGTGTGAAAATTATTGGTGCAACGGCTCACTTTATTAATAATGAATTAGATCAAGGTCCGATCATTATGCAAAATGTGATTAACGTGGATCACACTTACTCTGCCGATGCCATGATGCGTGCAGGCCGTGATGTGGAAAAAACCGTATTAAGTCGTGCGCTTGATCTTGCCTTACATGATCGTATTTTTGTGTATAAAAATAAAACGGTGGTCTTGTAATGAAAGCAATCACTTTAGAGCCAATTACTCGCATTGAAGGCGAGATCAACTTACCTGGCTCGAAAAGTCTATCAAACCGTGCATTATTATTAGCCGCATTAGCTAAAGGCACCACAACGGTCACTAACTTGTTAGACAGTGATGACATTCGTCATATGCTAAATGCCCTTAAAGCTTTAAATGTAAATTACCAGCTTTCTGAAGACAAAACTTGCTGTGAAGTTGAAGGCTTAGGTGGCGCATTTCAGGTTGAAAATGGCTTATCACTGTTTCTAGGCAATGCTGGCACAGCCATGCGACCTTTAACGGCTGCACTTTGTTTAAAAGGCAAAACTGAAGGCGAGGTTATTTTAACAGGTGAACCTCGTATGAAGGAGCGTCCAATTAAACATTTGGTGGAAGCACTTCTTCAAGCGGGGGCTAATGTTCGTTATTTAGAAAATGACGGTTACCCACCGCTTGCGATTCGTAATCAAGGGATTAAAGGTGGCATGGTTAAAATTGATGGCTCAATTTCTTCTCAATTTTTGACCGCACTTTTAATGGCTGCACCTCTTGCTGAAGGCGATTTAGATATCCATATTGTGGGTGATTTAGTTTCAAAACCTTATATTGATATCACCCTCGCGATGATGAAAGGTTTTGGTGTTTCAGTTGAAAATCAACATTATCAAGTGTTTAAAGTGAAAGGTAACCAGTCCTATTTGTCACCTGGCAAATATATGGTGGAAGGTGATGCGTCATCTGCCTCTTATTTCCTTGCCGCCGCCGCGATTAAAGGCAATGTAAAAGTGACAGGAATTGGCAAACATTCCATTCAAGGCGACCGCCTATTTGCTGATGTACTCGAAAAAATAGGCGCCAAAATCACTTGGGGTGAAGATTTTATTCAAGCGGAACAAGCTGAGCTTCACGGTGTTGATATGGATATGAACCACATTCCTGATGCAGCCATGACAATAGCGACAACCGCCTTATTTGCAAAGGGTGAAACCGTTATTCGCAACATTTATAACTGGCGTGTGAAAGAGACCGATCGCCTTTCAGCTATGGCTGCCGAGTTACGAAAAGTCGGTGCAGAAGTTGAAGAAGGTGAAGATTTTATTCGTATTCAACCGCTTGCGCTCTCCCAATTTAAGCATGCTGAAATTGAGACCTATAATGATCACCGTATGGCAATGTGCTTTGCGTTGATTGCATTATCGGATACACCTGTCACGATTTTAGATCCCAAATGTACGGCTAAAACGTTCCCAACATTCTTCGATGAATTTGAGAAGTTAAGTATTCGAAACTAATTGCTAAAATAACAAAAGGCGAACCTATTGAAGTTCGCCTTTTTCTTTCTCAAAAACGCCGTCAAAAATGACTGCATTTTTCACTACTCTGCTGAATTTGGAATTTTATGACGAACCATCCAATAAATAACTAAAGCTAATACACTACAAGCCAAAATGACCAAAGCCGTTGAATAGAAAATATTGCCTATCCCCACTAATGGTGAAACCACGCCACCTAAAAAGAAAGGTGCAAAACCTAATAAAGCTGATGCACTGCCTGCATATTGACGTTCACTTTCCATCGCTAAAGAAGAAATAGCCGGGAAAGTAATGCCCATTAATAACAACATCGCAAAGAAACCAATTTCAACAAACAACCAGTATGGCTGGATAATTAATACGGCAATGGTATAAAGTGCAGCCACCACAAAAGCCAATACGCCAATTGCTAAAGCCTGACGATTTGGCAATTTACCACCAATATTTGCCCCGATGACTAACGCCGCGCCATTCGCACCAAAACATAAGCTAAAGACAAATGCACTCAACCCATAAAAACTTTGAAAAATAAATGGTGAAGCCGCAATATAGGCAAACATGGAACCAAGCAAGAAACTTTGAATTCCTACATAGCTCATAAATAAGCGATTTTTGATAATCACACCAAACGTCAAAAAGGTAGAAAATATTGAACCTTGTAAGCGATTTTCGACACTTAAGCTTTCTTTTAAACGGAAGCAGAAAAGCAAAACAATCACACCAATCAATGCAAGGAAAATAAATATGCCTTTCCAACTGATGTATTCCAACAATAAACTACCAAGGATTGGTGAAATAATTGGGGCGAGTCCGTTAATTGTCATTAATAAACCAAAGAAACGAGTCATTTCACGTCCACGATAAAGATCCGTTGCGACTGCACGAGAAATAACCACACTTCCTGCTGAAGAAAGTCCTTGAAT
>CABSZQ010000188.1 GCA_902482195.1 uncultured Haemophilus sp. | reverse complement strand
ACTTCTGCAAGCGCTTGAAGTTTAGCTTCGATAGCTGCTTTATCTTCCCCTTTCGCCGCTGTTTCTAGATCGCTTAATGCGCTTTCGATTGCTGCACGATCTTCAGCTGGAACTTTATCACCCGCTTCTTCTAATTGTTTACGTGTGCTGTGTACAAGATGATCTGCTTGGTTGCGAGCTTGTACTAATTCTTCAAATTTACGGTCTGCTTCAGCGTTTGCTTCTGCATCACGAACCATTTGTTGAATTTCTTCATCACTTAAACCTGAAGAGGCTTTGATGGTGATTTGTTGTTCTTTACCTGTACCTTTATCTTTCGCAGAAACGTGGATAATACCGTCAGCGTCGATATCGAAGGTTACTTCAATTTGTGGCATACCGCGTGGAGCAGGGTTGATGCCTTCAAGGTTGAATTGACCTAAAGATTTATTCGCAGATGCTTGTTTACGTTCACCTTGTAACACGTGAATGGTTACTGCACTTTGGTTATCTTCTGCTGTTGAGAATACTTGCGATTTTTTAGTTGGAATCGTCGTGTTTTTCTCAATTAAGGTAGTCATCACACCACCCATGGTTTCGATACCTAAAGATAATGGCGTTACGTCTAACAATAAGACATCAGTTACATCACCTGCTAATACACCACCTTGAACTGCTGCACCGATAGCAACGGCTTCATCCGGGTTCACATCTTTACGAGGTGCTTTACCGAAGAATTCTTCTACTTTTTGTTGTACTAATGGCATACGGGTCTGACCGCCCACTAAGATAACATCATCAATTTGTGATGCACTTAAGCCAGCATCGTTTAATGCAACTTTTACAGGTTCAAGTGATTTCGCCACTAAATCTTCTACTAAAGATTCTAATTTAGCACGAGTTAATTTAATGTTTAAATGTTTAGGACCTGTTGCATCTGCAGTGATGTAAGGTAAGTTCACATCAGTTTGTTGTGCAGAAGAAAGTTCAATTTTCGCTTTTTCACCTGCTTCTTTTAAACGTTGCATTGCAAGTGGGTCGTTACGTAAGTCAACGCCTTGTTCTTTTTTGAACTCATCCACTAAGTAGTTGATAACACGGTTATCGAAGTCTTCACCACCTAAGTGAGTATCACCGTTGGTTGCCAATACTTCAAAGGTTTTTTCGCCACCTACTTCATCAATTTCGATGATAGATAAGTCGAATGTACCACCACCTAAGTCATATACGGCGATAGTTTTGTTGCCTTGACCTTTATCTAAACCGTAAGCTAATGCTGCAGCTGTAGGTTCGTTGATAATACGTTTAACTTCTAAGCCTGCGATACGACCCGCATCTTTTGTTGCTTGACGTTGAGCATCGTTAAAGTATGCAGGAACAGTGATTACCGCTTCAGTCACTGGCTCACCTAAGAAATCTTCCGCAGTTTTCTTCATTTTTTTCAATACTTCTGCAGAGATTTGTGGAGGCGCAAGTTTTTCACCTTTTACATTTACCCATGCATCACCGTTGTCTGCTTTGGTGATTTCAAATGGCATAATGTCGATATCACGTTTTACTTCAGCATCGTCAAAACGACGACCGATTAAACGTTTAATTGCAAATAAAGTATTTTTCGGGTTGGTTACCGCTTGGCGTTTTGCCGGTTGACCTACTAAAATTTCGTTATCATTTGTATAAGCAATAATTGACGGAGTAGTGCGATCACCTTCTGCGTTTTCAATTACGCGTGGTTTATCACCATCCATTACTGCCACACAAGAGTTTGTTGTACCTAAGTCAATACCAATAATTTTTCCCATGTTGTTACTCCTAATTAAATTTTAAATTCGTTGTAAGTTATTACGATGAATAAGATGTGGATACTTTTTCGCATTTCAAGAGGTAAGATTTAAATTTTTTCTTCCTTTTAAAGTGCGGTCATTTCCGTTCTTGTTTTACAAAATAAGTCCAGCTGAACAAAGTTCAAGGGGGAAATATAAAATTATTTTGAAAAAATAAGAAAAAATTTGTGTTTTGTGGTAAATTACCGACAATTTTAATCATCTATTAATTTAACAAAGGAATCGAAATGAAAAAATCAGTCGTAGCATTAGGTGTGATTGTGGCTCTCGGTGCGGTAGGTGTCGGTGGGGCTTGGTTTACCGGGGAAAAAGCACAAACTGAATATTTACGCCAAATTGAATTAGCAAACAAACAAGCTCAGGCTTTAGGCTTATCTGATTCATTTAAGGTTGTTTATCAAAATAAACAGTTTGAACGCGGTTTCTTTACCTCTCAAGTAGAAGATGAAGTGGTTATTTCTTTACCTAAAGAAGGGAAAGTATTCACTATTCCCCTTTCAACGAAACTTTATCATGGCCCATTTCCGCTTAATCAGCTAGAAAAATTCAACTTTGTTCCAACTATGTTTTCAGCACAAGGTGTGATTGGTAAAAATGAAACAACCCAACCTTTATTTGATTTACTTAAATCAGATAAGCCTATTCAATATCAGGCATCTACTAGCTATAGCTTAGCAACGAAAGGTAAAGTTGAACTAGCTGCAGGGGAAGTGACAGATCCAAATTCTCCACAAAATAAAATAGCGTGGTCAAATATCAATATTGGTTTTGATGTAGATAAAGATCGTGCGGGTAAATATGACATGACCTTAGACGAAGTGACTGCTGATTTAGGACCGAATAGTGTAGATGGGGAAGATAGCCAGGATACTACTGCGGTTAAATCAGTAAAAACAAAGATGAAGGGCATGAAATTAGACGCTTCATTCAATCCTACAAAATGGGCTTATATTTATACGGGGAAAGGTTCTTATACTACTGAAAGCTTCGAAATGACGAGCACGGATTATGCTGGAAAAACGACCTCTCTTATTGAAAAAGGCTTAAAAGCCACATCTGATATTTCACTTAATGGTGATTTTGTAAACTTAAAAAGTGAAAGTGCAGTAGATTCATTCGTGTTAGATGGAAAAGAGTTAGGGAAATTAACTAACAATAGTGAATTAAACCATATTGAAGCAAACGCAGTAAATGCTTTGATTGAAGCTGTTTTCACTGTCTTCAAGTCAGTCAAAGATGATAATAAAAATGTGAATGATGAAATGGTATCTGAAATTTTAAGTTCATGGGTTGAAAATCATGGTATGGCTATTTTTAATAATCAACCTCAAATTAAACTCAATCCTGTGTCAATTTCAGATGATCAAGGCAAAGTGTCATTAGATTTAAATGTGGCGCTAGCGAAAGATCCGAAATTTGATTTAATGGCGGGGAGTTTATATAAACAGTTTACAGATTTTGCAGTGAATATTCATGTAGATAAAGCAACTGCAGAAAAACTTATGACACAATTAGATCCAGAAGCAGATAAAGCGTTGATTAAAGCACAAATTGAAGAGCAAGCTAAGCAAGCGGCAGCACAAAATATTGTGGTGAATAATGATAAAAATGTGACGCTTAACTTAGTGCTTGAAAAAGGCGAACTCAAACTTAATGGTCAAGTGATTCCAGAAGAGCAGGTTCAAGGCGTGTTATTTATGTTAATGATGGGAATGGCGGCACAAGGTCAGTAATTAACAACGAAATAATTAGAAAGGAGATAAAGTCATTTATCTCCTTTTTTATTAGGTTGAGATTATTTGGCTAAGGTATCATCGTTTAGTCTAAGCGAGCTTTTAAATATCCTTCATAATCGGGGATATCAATGCTAATTTCTTGATCAAATAAGCTTGATGTTAAAAGAAAATCAGCGGTGCTTTGGTTGATCGCAAC
>CABSZQ010000187.1 GCA_902482195.1 uncultured Haemophilus sp. | reverse complement strand
CACTTCACGTTCGACAGTGATATCCAAAACATAATCAGCATGGCGAGCAAGCGTTGAGTTTTTATTGCTGGTTAAAGCAATAATTTTATTACCAAAGTTTTTCAAACTTGGAATGAGTTTATTTACATCATCGGTTTCACCGCTATAAGAAATCAGCATCACGATGTCGATCGGTTTTAACATACCTAAATCGCCATGAAAGGCTTCAGTCGGGTGTAGGAAGAAACTTGGTGTCCCTGTAGAGGCAAAAGTCGCCACCATTTTTTTGCCAATTAGCCCTGATTTACCAATACCACCGATGACCAAACGGCCTTCGCAAGCAAGGATAAGATCCACAACTTGAGAAAACTCATCATCCAAGCGTTGGCTTAGTTGTGCGAGCGCTTGGCTTTCAACAGAAAGTGTTTCTCGTGCGATTTGTAAATAATTCATAGGAAATCCTTATGATAAAAGTGCGGTTGAAAATAACCGTGTTTTGCAGGGCTATTCTAACGGAAGTTATTAAAAATAAGAATGAAAATTTGACCGCACTTTGAATTCCCCCTATACTACGCCGCGAGTTGGTTAGACAATCGCTGGTTTATTGAAGCCCTTAACCGTGTTCGCACGACCTAGTGGGACAAGTAAACGAGAGGAAAGTCCGAGCTACAAAGGGCAGAGTGCCGGATAACGTCCGGGCGGCGTGAGCCGACGACCAGTGCAACAGAGAGCAGACCGCCGTGAAAACGGTAAGGGTGAAAGGGTGTGGTAAGAGCACACCGTGCCGTTGGTAACAACGTGCAGCAAGGTAAACTCCACTCGTAGCAAGACCAAATAGGAACTCAATGGATGGCCCGTCCAGAGTTCGGGTAGGTTGCTTGAGCGGCAGAGTAATTTGTCGCCTAGAGGAATGATTGTCCACGACAGAACTCGGCTTATCGACCAACTCAACAAATTCATCAAAAAATGACCGCACTTTTGTTTTTTCATTATCCTACTCGGGATGGAATGAATAAAAGTGCGGTCATTTTCTTTTGTGTTTTACCACAAGCTCATTTGTTCTAAATGGCTTTCTTCTGGTAACGTTACGTGTAATCCTACAAGACGAATAGACTTCCCATGGCTACGTTGCCAAATTTGTTCTAGTAATTGCTGAAAGCTTTCTAACGATAAAGTTAAGCCAGTTTTTTCTAAGGTTGTCACCTGAAAATCTTCAAACTTTAATTTCACCCCAATTTTGCGAAAAGCCGTTAAGGGGACATTCGGCGCGCTTCGTTCAATACGGCGAATAAGCTCGGCATAGAGATTATCTAGCAGCGCTATGCCTTGTTCAATATGGCTAATATTTTCGGATAAAGTGCGTTCCACACCGATAGATTTTCGTTCTCGATGTGCTTGAATTTCACGATCATCAATGCCATGGCTAAAATCCCAAATTCGCTTACCCATTTTCCCGAAGATATTTAACAGAATAGATTGATCGAGTTTTTGCACATCTTCGCAAGTTTCTAATCCCATTTTTAACAATCGTTCAGAGGTGACCTTGCCTACGCCAGGAATTTTTTTCAATGGCAGTGTTTTTACAAACTGCTCCACTTCATGAGGTTGAATCACAAATTGCCCGTTCGGTTTATTCATATCGGAGGCAATTTTGGCGAGAAATTTAAGGGGCGCCACACCGGCAGAGGCGGTCAGTTTTAACTCATCAAAAATCGCTTGGCGAATTTCTTGTGCGATCCACGTGGCGGATCCTGAACATTGTGTACAATCCGTGACATCTAAATAAGCTTCATCTAAGGAAAGTGGCTCAATGATAGACGTGTAACGTTGAAAGATCTGATGAATTTGTGCGGATACCTGTTTATAAAGCGGCATATTGACAGGCACTAAAATCAGGTTCGGACATTTTTTGATGGCTTGTGCCGTTGGCATTGCACTGTGTAGCCCAAATTTTCGTGCTTCATAATTACAGGTGGTAAGCACACCACGTTGTCGAGAACTTCCCCCCACTGCGACAGGTTTGCCCTGTAGCGTTGGATTTTCACGGATTTCAACAGAGGCATAAAAGCAATCCATATCAATGTGAATAATTTTTCGGGTGGAATTCATAGTTGAAGTGCGGTCAAAATTAGGCGTGTTTTTAGTATATCGAAAAGAAAATAACTGTTCAAGCGTACAGTTATTAAAAAGCCCACATTACGTGGGCTAGATAAGAAAATTAACGATCTGAGAGAACGGTTTTATCACCAAACAGGATAACGCGTTCAATAGGATAAACATCAATTTTTTCTTGTTGGTTCATAAAGACTTTACGTGCATCTTCAGCCAATTGAACAAACGGAATTTGTAAATTAATATTGATGGATTTACCCGGTTGTAATGGGGTTTCTAAATTGATTTGCATATCTTGGCTGTAAATCACTTTACGGTTATTCACATATACGCCCACCCATTGAATATTTTTGATTGGTTTTTGACCAATGTTAGTGATTTCATGTTTGAATGCACTTAATGCTTGGCCATTTTCGTCAACCACCATTTCACGATTACCAATATTGATGGCAAGATATTTGTCGATGTTATCACTCGCTTTTGCCACTTGTTGAGTTGCTTGTGATGCTTTTGCAGGTGCTGCTTCTTTTGCAATAACTTGTGTGTTAAACGCTAAACATAATGCACCTAATGAAAGTGCGGTCAGAGATTTTAATGTTTTCATTATTCGATTCCTTATAAAAAAGTGGCAAAATTTTACCCTAACTTCTCTGGTTAATAAATAGCTTCTTTTCCTTTCTTAGATTTTTTGATAAACTGCCGAACGATTTTGGGGCTGATTCTGGATTCGACGGGATTAGCGAAGCCCAAGGTGCACGTCGAGGTGCGGTAGGCCTCGTAAATAAACCGCAAAAAAATAGTCGCAAACGACGAACAATACGCTTTAGCAGCTTAATAACCTGCTCATAGCCTTCGCTCCCCAGCTTCCGCTCGTAAGACGGGGATCAAGCGGAGTCAAACCAAAACGAGATCGTGTGGAAGCCACCGTTTGAGGATCGAAGCACTAAATTGAATCAAACTAGCTTAAGTTTAGCGTGTCTGTCCGCATGCTTAAGTGAAATTAAAGACGAGACTAAACGTGTAGTACTGAGGGTAGAGTAATTTCGGACGCGGGTTCAACTCCCGCCAGCTCCACCACAAAATAAACCTATCAAGTCCTATGAAAGACTTTAAAGCCTTGAAAATAATGACTTCAAGGCTTTTTTATTGCGCTTTTAACTTCTATCAAACTCTCGATTTTGAGTAGTACGTTTAATAGTCGGAGCTTATTGATTGGTTAAATTGTTGCATTACTAAAGTGCTTAGTAATCGGTAAATTATCAGCTAAAGGAGAAAAAATGAATATTTTATTATTAGACGGTGGTAAAGATTTTGGCCATTCACATGGTGAGTTGAATCATACGCTTCACAAAAAAGCGAAAGAAGTTTTGACCGCACTTGGACACAATGTAAAAGAAACCGTGATTGATGCCGGCTATGATGTTGAGGCAGAAATCGAAAAATTCTTGTGGATGGATGCCGTGATTTGGCAGATGCCAGGTTGGTGGATGCACGAACCTTGGACAGTGAAAAAATACATAGACGAAGTATTAACCAGCGGACACGGCAAGCTTTACCACAGCGATGGTCGTCATCGCGTCAATCCGACAGAAGGCTACGGCACCGGTGGCTTGTTGCAAGGCAAAAAACACATGCTTTCGCTTACGTGGAATGCGCCTATTGAAGCGTTTACC
>CABSZQ010000186.1 GCA_902482195.1 uncultured Haemophilus sp. | reverse complement strand
ATCGTCCCTTCTTTTAATTCACGCACACCAAAAATCGCTTCCACAATATCGGTTCGTTTTGCACCAACAAGACCTGCAATACCTAAAATTTCACCTTTGCGTAAATTAAAGGAAACATCTTGAATAGAAGGTTGGTTCACCGCAGTTAAATGTTCCACTTCAAGTGTGATTTCTTTTGGTACGTTAGTTCTTTCAGGGAAACGTTGTGTTAATTCACGGCCAACCATCATTGAAACAATTTCTTCCATGGTGGTGCCTTTAACTTGAACGGTATTGATCCATTTACCATCACGAAGAATGGTGATTTCATCACAAATTTTGAAGATTTCATCCATTTTGTGTGAAATATAAATAATGCCACAACCGCGATCTTTTAATTTTTGAATAATTTTGAAAAGATGTTCCACTTCTTTTTCTGAAAGTGAGGATGTTGGCTCATCCATAATTACGATTTTAGCGTTATAAGAGAACGCTTTCGCAATTTCGATCATCTGCATTTGTGAAACGGAAAGTTTGGCCACTTTTTCTTTTGGATCAACATCAATATCCAATTCATCGAAAATAGCTTTGGTATCACGATACATTTTGGCGTGATCCACAAAAGGACCTTTAAGTGGGTAGCGACCCAACCATAAGTTATCCATTACACTGGTTTGACGCACCAAGTTAAGTTCTTGGTGAACCATTGAAATCCCATTTTCAAGGGCTTCTTTTGATGTTTTAAAATCAACAGGTTTGCCTAAGAATAAAATTTCACCTTCGTCTTTTGCATAAATTCCGAAGAGGCATTTTAATAATGTCGATTTACCCGCCCCGTTTTCGCCCATTAAGGCGTGAACAGAGTGAGAACGAACTGTTAGATTGGCGTGATCAAGGGCTTTTACACCGGGGAAAGACTTACTGACATCCGTCATTGTCAGTAGTACATCACTGTCTTGGGTTTGAGTTGTCATATCCAACCTCATCAAAAAAGGGGAAAGGGAATTTGGGTTTCCTTTCCCCTAAAATTAAAGAAAAGCAATAGATTTTCTTATTTTAAGAATTCACTTAGGTTATCTTTATCTACACCAACATAAGGGATACGCACCACACGGTTTTCTAATTTCCATTGTGTACCTTCTGTTGCTGCTTTACCGTTAGCAAGGTTTGCAGAAAGTTGAACAACTGCTTTACCTTGGTTAACGCCATCGTTTAACACAGTACCAGCAATTTCGCCTTTCTTAATTAATTGAAGTACTTCTGGTAATGCATCCACACCAAAGATTGGTAATTTTTTACCGTGTGCTTTGGTTGCTTCTAATGCACCTAATGCCATACCGTCATTGTTTGAAATAATCATTTCAATTTCGTTAGCTTTAGAGCTAGATAACCATGCATCCACTTTATCTTTAGCCATTGCTGCATCCCACATACCGGTATCAATAAATAATTGCTCGGTTGGAATACCTTTCGCATTTAATTGCTCAATCACATATTTAGTACGTGCTTCAGCATCAGGGTGGCCAGGTTCACCTTTTAATAATACATATTGGATTTTACCGTCTTTGTTTAAGTCGAAGGCTGGCATTGCTTTCCATTGTTTCGCAATTAAGTCACCTTGGATTAAACCAGATTCTTTCGGGTCTGTACCAACATAGTAAGCGTGATCGTAGCTACCAATTGCTTTTGCACCTGGGTCTTTATTGAAGAAAACAACAGGAATGTCATCTTGTTTAGCTTTCTTGATAACAGTTGACGCTGCAGCTGGGTCTACTAAGTTAATGGCTAGGGCTTTTACACCTTTAGAAAGCAAACCATCTACTTGGTCATTTTGAATAGATTGTGCATTTTGAGAGTCATTCATTAATAACTCAATGCCGCCAAGGGCTTTCGCTTCTTTATCGATTTCTTTACGCATTAATGACATGAAGTTGTCATCATATTTATAAATGGTAACACCAATGCGGTTATCGGCTGCGAAACCTGAAGTTGCTGAACCTAAACCGATTGCTAAAGCGACTGCACTTAATACTGCTGTTTTTTTCATAAAAACGCTCCTATGTAGAGAAAGAGATTTTATTGTTGATTTTTTATATATCAAATAGAGGAATGTTGCGTACATCTATTGCAACTGAATCCATCATAACGAAATCAAAACTGTTAATCTGTGATCAAACTCACATAAATGAAAACGATTACATAGCAATGTTTAAATTTGTGATCTCCATCACGGTTTCATTGCATTTTCTACAGAAAAACGTCTCACCAAGGTTGGATTAAATTGGACAACAGTCGGTGTAACAATAGACGAATCGACTAAGCTTAATGCCAGTTTTGCTGCATAATTTGCCATTAAATCAATTGGATAGCGAATAGTGGTAAGCTTCGGAATCAAATATCGAGCAATTGGCATATCATCAAAGCCCACAATGGAAAACTGTTTCGGCACTTTGATATTGTTTTCATTTAAAACAGAAATTGCTCCTGCTGCCATCGTATCGTTATAGGCGACCACCGCTGTTAGGTTGGAGTTGTAGCTCAATAAATCAATCATTGCCTTTTCACCGCCTTCAAAATCTGGAGAATTATGCACAATGGCTTGTTCGACAATAGGAAAGTGATGATCTCTTAAAGCGGCCAAATAACCTTCTTTACGTTCGGTTTCATCTAAAATACTGTGATTAGATCCAATATAGGCGATGTGCTTATGACCATAACGAATCAGCATTTCAGTCGCGAGATAGGTACCTTGGCGGTTATCAAGACTGACGCAACGATTTTCATAACCTGAAATCACACGGTTAATCACAACCATACCTGGTACATTTTCAAGATAATGACGTAATTCTTCGTCAGAAAGGGCTTTGGAATGAACAACCAGGCAGCTACAACGCTTACGTAGCAAGGTATCAATGGCTTCACGCTCTTTTTCTGCATGATGGTATCCAATGCCGATCAAAATCGTTTTTTGATGCTCTTCAGCGACTTTATCAACCGATTTGACCAAGATAGCAAAGAACGGATCCGTTACATCGGTAACCACCACGCCAATGGTATCAGTATTTTGTACTGCCAGAGCTTGTGCGTTTGCATTGGGTTGATAATTTAAGACTTCCATTGCACGTTGTACCGAATAACGGGTTTTTTCACTCACAGATGGGGAGCGATTAATCACCCGGGAAACAGTGGCAACCGACACGCAAGCTAATTCAGCAACATCTCGAATTGTAGGCATAACTGGGCTCTCATTCATTTTTTCATACTAATTATCATAGTAAATTTGAATGAAATTGAAAGCGGTTACTTTCAAAAATGCTACATTCGTCACAAAAAAGTGATTGGATGAGCGGCTTATTTCCTGATTTTGTGATAATGATCACGGTTTATTTTTTTTAATTTGTTATCTTATGAGAAAATTTTTTGTAATCGTTTACATTTTGGAGCAAAAATATGAGCGAAACCGTATTTGAACCGACAGATCATCCACATCGTCGTTATAATCCGTTAATTGACCAATGGGTTTTAGTCTCGCCACATCGTGCTAAACGTCCATGGCAGGGGCAACAAGAAAAAGTGAGTGAGGAACAAAAGCCAAGCCACGATCCAAATTGTTATCTTTGCCCGCGTAATAAACGTATCACTGGCGAACCTAATCCGGATTACCATCAACCTTATGTATTCAAAAATGATTTCTCGGCTTTATTAGAAGATACACCCGCGCCTGAGCAATCAGTCGATCCTCTTTTCCAAATGAGCCAAGCTCGTGGTGAAAGCCGTGTTATTTG
>CABSZQ010000185.1 GCA_902482195.1 uncultured Haemophilus sp. | reverse complement strand
GTGATGAAGTTACCGTAACAGAAGTGATGGTTAAAGCAGGTGATACCATTACCGCTGATCAAAGTATTATTAATGTTGAAGGTGATAAAGCTTCAATGGAAGTCCCTGCACCAGAAGCCGGTGTGGTAAAAGAAGTATTAGTAAAAGTGGGTGATAAAGTCACAACTGGCACACCAATGCTTGTTTTAGAGTCAGCGGATGCGGCAGCGCCTGCTCCAGCTGCAGCACCTGCACCGGCAGCCGCACCAGCAGCTGCAAGTGTAGTTGAAGTCAATGTACCCGATATCGGTTCAGACGAAGTAAACGTGACTGATATTATGGTGAAAGTAGGCGATACTGTTGAAGTTGACCAATCAATCATCAATGTTGAAGGTGATAAAGCGTCAATGGAAGTGCCTGCTCCTGTTGCTGGTGTAGTAAAAGAAATTTTAATCAACGTGGGCGATAAAGTTGTTACTGGCAAATTGATCATGAAATTTGAAGTGGCGGGTGCAGCACCAGCCGCAGTGCCAGTTCAACAGGCTGCAGCACCTGCAGCAGCACCAACAGCTTCAGCCATTAAAGAAGTGAATGTACCTGATATCGGTGGCGATGAAGTTAACGTAACTGAAATCATGGTTGCCGTTGGTGACAGCGTTTCTGAAGAGCAATCTTTAATCACCGTTGAAGGCGATAAAGCCTCAATGGAAGTGCCAGCTCCATTTGCAGGTGTGGTAAAAGAAATTTTAGTGAAATCAGGTGATAAAGTTTCAACTGGTTCATTAATTATGAAATTTGAAGTTGCGGGTGCAGCACCTGCTCCTGCAGCGGCTCCAGCGGCAGCAGCTCCTGCTCCTCAAGCGGCACCTGCAGCAGCGCCAGCAGCACAATCAGGTAATGTATCTGGTTTAAGCCAAGAACAAGTTGTAGCAAGCGCAGGTTATGCACACGCAACACCAGTGATTCGTCGCTTAGCACGTGAATACGGTATTAACCTTGATCGCGTAAAAGGTACGGGTCGTAAAGGTCGTGTTGTGAAAGAAGATATCCAAGCTTACGTGAAAACCGCTGTTAAAGCGTTTGAAACAGGCACTGTATCTTCTGCAGCAGCGGGTAATGGTGTGGCAAACGGCGCAGGCTTAGGCTTATTACCATGGCCGAAAGTTGACTTCAGCAAATTTGGTGAAGTAGA
This sequence comes from uncultured Haemophilus sp., assembly GCA_902482195.1. Taxonomy (GTDB): domain Bacteria; phylum Pseudomonadota; class Gammaproteobacteria; order Enterobacterales; family Pasteurellaceae; genus Haemophilus_D. Next base: position 2,621 of record CABSZQ010000185.1, on the reverse strand, counting down.
AGAAGTTGAATTAAGCCGTATCAACAAAATCTCTGGTGCGAACTTACATCGTAACTGGGTAATGATTCCACATGTTACTCACTTCGATCGCACAGATATCACTGATTTAGAAGCATTCCGTAAAGAACAGAATAAGATTGTTGAAAAACAAAAATTGGATGTGAAAATTACACCAGTTGTGTTCATTATGAAAGCGGTAGCGAAAGCATTAGAAGCGTTCCCACGTTTCAATAGTTCTATCTCTGAAGACGGACAAAAATTAACACTTAAAAAATACATCAACATTGGCGTAGCGGTAGATACACCAAACGGTCTCGTTGTACCTGTATTTAAAAACGTGAACAAAAAAGGTATTATCGAACTTTCTCGTGAATTAATGGAAGTCTCCAAAAAAGCACGTGACGGTAAACTTTCAGGTTCTGATATGCAAGGTGGTTGTTTCACTATTTCAAGCTTAGGCGGTATTGGTACAACTCACTTTACACCAATCGTAAATGCTCCAGAAGTAGCAATCTTAGGTGTGTCTAAATCAGAAATGCAACCAGTTTGGAATGGTAAAGAATTTGAGCCACGCTTAATGCTTCCATTATCATTATCTTTCGACCACCGTGTGATCGATGGTGCTGATGGTGCTCGTTTCTTAAGCTATATCAATGGCGTATTAGCTGACTTACGTCGCTTAGTGATGTAATTAACGCGGTAAGATGTGAGTGATTAGGCTCACATCTTACAGAAAGGATCGCAAGTGCGGTCAAAAATTTGAACGTTTTTACGAGGTAAAAATGAGTAAAGAAATTAAAACCCAAGTTGTGGTACTTGGTGCTGGTCCTGCAGGTTATTCAGCGGCATTCCGTTGTGCGGACTTAGGTTTAGAAACAGTACTTGTTGAACGTTATTCAACATTAGGTGGGGTATGTTTAAACGTAGGTTGTATCCCTTCTAAAGCATTACTTCACGTAGCGAAAGTCATTGAAGAAGCGAAACATGCAAGCAAAAATGGTGTGTATTTCGCAGAGCCTCGCATTGATTTAGATGAAGTGCGCGCAGGTAAAGAAGCGGTTGTGGCGAAATTAACCGGTGGTCTTGCAGGCATGGCTAAACAACGTAAAGTAACTGTTGTTGAGGGTTTGGCGGCGTTTACCGATCCACATACATTAGTCGCACGTGATCGTGATGGTAAACCAACCACAATTAAATTTGACAATGCGATTATCGCGGCAGGTTCTCGCCCAATTCAATTACCATTTATTCCACATGAAGATCCACGTGTTTGGGATTCAACGGATGCACTTAAATTAAAAGAAGTACCGAAAAAACTTTTAATCATGGGCGGTGGTATCATCGGTTTAGAGATGGGCACTGTGTATGATGCATTAGGTTCTGAAGTTGAAGTGGTTGAAATGTTTGACCAAGTAATTCCTGCGGCAGATAAAGATGTGGTAGGTATTTATACCAAACAAGTTGAGAAAAAATTCAAGTTAATGCTTGAAACTAAAGTGACTGCAGTTGAAGCAAAAGATGATGGTATCTATGTTTCAATGGAAGGCAAAGCATGCAACGATACTAAACGTTATGATGCAGTATTGGTCGCAATCGGTCGTACACCAAACGGTAAATTGATTGATGCAGGTAAAGCAGGTGTTGAAGTGGATGAGCGTGGTTTCATTCATGTTGATAAACAAATGCGCACTAATGTGCCTCACATCTTTGCAATTGGTGATATCGTTGGCCAACCAATGTTAGCACATAAAGGTGTTCACGAAGGTCACGTTGCGGCAGAAGTGATTGCAGGACAAAAACATTACTTCGATCCAAAAGTCATTCCTTCTATTGCTTATACTGAACCAGAAGTGGCTTGGGTGGGTAAAACTGAGAAAGAATGTAAACAAGAAGGTTTAAACTACGAAGTGGCTAAATTCCCTTGGGCTGCTTCAGGTCGTGCGATTGCTTCAGAATGTGCTGAAGGTATGACCAAATTAATCTTCGATAAAGATACTCACCGCGTACTTGGTGGAGCAATCGTTGGATCTAACGGTGGTGAATTATTAGGTGAAATCGGTCTTGCAATTGAAATGGGTTGTGATGCGGAAGATATTGCATTGACTATCCATGCTCACCCAACACTTCATGAATCTGTAGGTCTTGCGGCTGAAGTATTTGAAGGTTCAATTACTGACCTTCCCAACGCAAAAGCGAAGAAAAAATAATCAATTCTAATCCTTTTAAGGGCTGCTCATTGAGCAGTCCTTATTTTTTGAGATCTCACTCACAAAATTGCATAAAAATTCAATAAAAACTGGCGGACATAATGACTTTTTGATAAAATCCGACCAGTTTTGTTTTTATATTTTTTTATTATTTAAAAGCTATGTTAAAGAAGATTTTGATTATTGTAGGATTGGCAGTGTTGACAACAGCCTGTTCTAATGGCTCTAGGCAGGCTCATAATGGAGTCATTACAGAGAGCGATGATGCGGAGCTAACGGGTTTAATTGCAGGTTTAGATGGGAAACAAGGTGGACTTCACCCTAAATTAAGAACAAACCGTCCTAAATCTGGTTTAATTGGTGATAAAGCACTTGCTCAAGTTTATAACGAATGGGGTGGTACACGTTATAGAA
>CABSZQ010000184.1 GCA_902482195.1 uncultured Haemophilus sp. | reverse complement strand
ATAACGATGCTGGCCAACTTCGCCGCATCCATGACGCTGCCGCCGCCGACACCAATGACCAAATCGATATTGGCTTGGCTGACTTCGGCAATGACGCGTTCAACATCCTGATAAGACGGTTCTGTCGCCAAATCATCAATGACCGTCAGCTTCAAAGAAGAGCAAATTTCTTCGACTCGTTTCGTAAGACCTGCGCCGCGAACGCCTTTATCCGTAAAGAGAAGGACGGACTGCGCCTTTTCTCGCTGTAATACTTCACTGATTTTTTCAACACTGCCGGGACCTGCATAAACGACGCCCGGAATCGTTAATTGGCATTGTTTCATGTTTATTACCTCCACCTTTTATACTTATTTAAAACGGAAAATATAAACTCTTAAACCGAAGATTTCCATTAACGATCGTAGCTTGTGGCATAATCATTTTTTCACCATCAAACTCTTCTCCCATTCTATTTTTTAAATGGAATGGGCGATCTTCTACACTGAATATCGTTACATTACCGTTTGCACCAGACTTTAATGTACCAATCCCCCACGGCAGTTTATGAATTTTTGCTGGGCTAAAAGTGCATGCAGTGACAACATCCATTAACGGCAATCCTAAATTCAGCCATTTTGACAAAACCACAGGAAGCCCCCATAACATATTATTAAACAAACCATTCTTAGTAATATCCGTCGAGATAATATCGGGATAAAAGCCTTGTTCTATTGCAGGATAAATGACCCTATAGCAGTGGTTGATTCTTGCATCCGCTGAATCAAAATATACACCGCGTTTCCTTGCATTAAAAACAGCTTTATTAATCTTTCCATCTTCATCAATAATGGTATTCTGCTTTCCCTGATAAATATGGCAAACAACATCCCCCGGTCGCAACTTATTTACAATATCTTCCATTGTGCTCGCTGCATTAGTAACATGTAAAGTAATTGAACATTTCAACTTTTCAGCTAATTCAATGGTTTTATCCAAAACAATCGGACCAAAAGGTTCTACGACCTCTTCACCATATCTTAATTTCAAACCTCTTGCATGAATAGGATCTGCTTGAAAAATGCGACGAAGCCCTTCTTCATCAAAATATCTGGGATCGACGTTTTCAGGATAGCTTTCAGTAATTTGCCCTGACGTAGAAACATTCACTGAATAGAAAATATTTAAATAACAATTATCCACCACATTTCGTTTGAAAATAGGCCAATTTCCGACACCCGAGCTGCCTCCATCAATGGCACTGGTAATGCCCATTGGAATCAAATTTAAATCAGCATCAAAACCAGGTTCGGTTCCTTCTTTAAATACATGTACATGAGAGTCAACCCATCCGGGACTAACATAATAACCCTCCGCATCAATTTCATCTTTGACATTATAAATTACGTCCGGATCATAGTCTACAATCTTGCCATTACGTATAGCAATGGATCGCTTAGAAATCTTTCTATCATCTGGATCAATAACATTACCATTTTTAATTAAAACATCTATTGTTTCAGCCATCATGTTTCGCTCCTTTTCATTAATAAAACATCCTCTCCAGCCCCTTCAAACAAGAAGTCGCCGGAGAGGCGTTTATGGCAAACTACATTAAGCTAAAGTGTACTACGCTTCAACACCAATTTTCTTTTTAAAGTTAATGAGTAAGGAAAACAGTCCAATGCCAATACCGAAGCAAGCAAACAATACGAGTGCTAAGAAATAAGATCCCGTGGAACCAACAATTGCCCCAATGATTAAAGGAATAATAGCTCCGCCAATATTGCCTACACAGTTCATGCAGCCACCAACAGTACCAATATTTTCACGCTGTGCTAATGCAGCCGGAACTGTCCAGTACAAGCACCCAGACCATTTTTGGAAGAATAATGCGACAGTAATGCAGCCAATAGCCATGTAAAGCGAGTCAGACTGACTGAGCAACAACATGGCGCCGCCTGTCATAACCCCGATTAATAATAAGTTGTAATGCATAATCTTATTATAGTGTTCTTTCCCAAATTTTCTTTTCAAAGTATCCGTAATCGTACCACCTAATAAACCGCCAAGCACACTAACGCCATAGATGATAAATAAAGCTCCGCCCAATCCTTTAATATCTAAATGGTGTACAGTTGCTAAATACATTGGTCCCCAGGTCATCAAACCATAGGCAATGGCATTACCGCAAGTGAACCCAAAGCACATTCCCCAAAAATCTTTATGCATAAAATATGTCGTTAAACGCACCTTGACTTTTGTAGCAACACTGTCGGCCTGATTGGCTTTCCATTCTTCTTCCAGTGCATTTTTAATATAATCACGTTCAGCTTGATTAACCCGCTTATTTGTATCCGGTGTCGACATTAACCGTCGGCCACAAATAATAACAATAACAGCAGTTAAAGCCCCAATGGCAATCAAAGCCTCTCTCCATCCATCTAACCAAAGAACAAACAAGGCAACTAACGGCGCCCCAAAAGCATTCCCCAAAGAGGACCCGACATCAACGAGCGCACTTCCTCTGGAGCGTTCCGTAACAGGAAGCCATATAGATTGCAGCTTAGCGCCTGCTGGATAAATAGGTGCTTCAGAAATACCTAGCAAAACGCGAATGAACATAAAGAGTTTACTACTACTTAAAATCCCTGTAATGGCTTGAAATATCCCCCAGCATAAACCGCCAATCAGCAAAATCTTACCCGGTTTAAATCTGTCACAAAGCCATCCACAAGGAATCTGCATCAATGCATATCCCCAAAAAAATGCACTTAAAATAGCGCCAACAACTTCTGGTGAAAAGTTCAATTCTTCTTGAATCTGAGGCATACATACGGAAATAACGGCACGGTCAATGTAGTTGATAGTACAAATAATAGCTAACATAAAAAATATATTCCAGCGTGCGTTAGTTTTTTTCATCATTTCTTCCATTTATAAGTCACACCTTCCTTATTATTAAATATAGAATTAACTATTGTTTTTCATTTGGTGTGGCCAGATCAACGTGCTATACTATTGGTATAGCATGAATTATTGCATAACCCGAGGACGCCCATTCTCAAAAAATGCAATGTTTTCATGCTTTTTGCTATATATGCAGCAGTATAGATCAGCCTTTTACTTGTTCCATCGCTTATGGTCGTATGCTTTGGGATTGCATACCTTATCCCACTTTTGACCGTTTATAACAGCTACCGTTCCTTCTGCCGCCAGGGTTGCAACACCTGAAGCCGCTTCTCGCGTCTGTCCTGCCATATGAGGGGTAACAACGATATTATCATGATGGAAAATAGGATCTGCCGGATCAATCGGTTCATGTACGACAACATCAGTCCCGGCACTGTGAATTCGGTTTTCATCTAACGCTTTATTCAGCGCAGCTTCGTCAACGATACCGCCGCGAGCACAGTTTATCAAAATGCCATCTTTTTTCATCATCTGCAATTCCGCTTCCCCAATCATATTCCGCGTTTGCGGCGTCAGCGGGGTATGGATGGAAACGACATCGGATTCCTTTAAGATATCATGCATATCTTCACGATATCCATAGCCTTGTGCCTCAACCGCTTCTCGTTTAATAAACGGATCGTAAACCAAGACTTTCATGCCAATTCCGGCAGCCATGCCGGCAAAAATACTTCCGATATGGCCGTAACCCAACAAACCAAGAGTTTTACCGCCTAACTCATAGGCTTTATAGGAGCTGCGAATGCCAAAGTTACCGTTACGCATTTCTTTGTCACTGCGAATCATATCTTTAGCGCAGGCAAACATCATTGCCATCGCATGTTCTGCAACAGAACGACTATTG
>CABSZQ010000183.1 GCA_902482195.1 uncultured Haemophilus sp. | reverse complement strand
CAACAGCTCTATATTATCATGCATAACTACCTCTTTTAATTAAAACAAAACGTGGTCAAAATGAACCACACTTTCCTTATTCAACATTTGTCTTCCAAAGATATCAATTAAGCATAATACATCTCAAACTCAACAGGATGTGGTGTCATATTTAAACGTTCCACTTCTTTACGCTTAATACTAATAAATGCTTCGATAAAGTCTTTAGCAAATACACCACCTTGCGTTAAGAATTCATAGTCATTTTCTAATGAATTCAATGCTTCTTCCAGTGAGCTCGCAACTGCTGGAATATCTTTTAATTCTTCCGGTGGAAGATCATAAAGATTTTTATCCATTGCATCGCCTGGGTGGATTTTGTTTACTACACCGTCAAGGCCAGCCATCAATAATGCAGCGAATGCAAGATATGGGTTTGCCAGTGGATCTGGGAAACGCGCTTCAATACGGATCGCTTTCGGGTTGGTTACTGCAGGGATACGGATTGAAGCAGAACGGTTACTTGCAGAGTAAGCCAACAATACTGGTGCCTCAAAGCCTGGTACTAAACGTTTGTATGAGTTAGTACTTGGGTTAGTGAACGCATTTAATGCTTTAGCATGCTTAATGATACCGCCAATGTAATAAAGTGCGGTTTCAGAAAGGCCGGCATATTTATCACCTTGGAAAATATTTTTACCGTCTTTGCTTAATGACATATTACAGTGCATACCAGAACCATTATCACCTGTGATTGGTTTTGGCATAAAGCAAGCGGTTTTGCCGTGTTCTAATGCAACGTTTTGCACCACATATTTATAGATTTGAGTTTCATCCGCTTTCAAGGTTAAGCTATTGAATTTCGTTGCAATTTCATTTTGACCTGCAGTCGCCACTTCATGGTGGTGAGCTTCTACTACTAAGCCCATTTCTTCTAAAATCAAACACATTTCAGAACGAATATCGTGTGCTGTATCAATTGGAGCAACCGCACAGTAACCGCCTTTTTTCAATGGACGATAAGCGTTGTTACCACCTTCGTATTTTTTGTTGGTGTTCCAAGCTGCTTCAATGTCATCAACGGCAAAAGAAGCGCGGTTCATTGATACATCAAAACGTACATCATCAAATAAGAAGAACTCGGGTTCTGGACCAAAGAATGCTTGATCAGCAATACCGGTTGAACGCATATAGTTTTCGGCACGAATGGCAATTGAACGCGGGTCACGATCATAGCTTTGCATGGTTGTTGGTTCATAAATACTACAACGAATAGAGAGGGTTGGGATCTGCGCAAATGGATCGACTACCGCAGTCTCAGCGATTGGCATTAAAAGCATATCGGCTTTGTTAATGGTTTTCCAACCTTCAACAGAAGAGCCATCGAACATTTTGCCATCTTCAAACATATCTTCATCAACAAGGCTAACTGGAATAGAAACGCCGTGTTCTTTCCCTTTAATGTCGGTGAAACGAAGTAGCGCGAACTTAATATCGTTCTCTTCGATCAGTTTGAATACGTTGGCAATTGCATTTGCATTTGGCATAAGGAGTCCTCTATTTTGCTATGTATATAATCTTTATAAAAATTAAAAGAGCATTATAACGCAACCGCTTACTTTTTTCATGGGATTTATTTTAAACACCAGCATAGCAGAATAACGAAATATCGTGTATAATTTTTGCCTTTTCGAGATTCTCGTAGGGTGAGTTTAACTCACCAATTTAAACTACTTGGACTATTTGGTGGCCTAAAAATTCCACCCTACAAAACTTAAACATTAAGAACGTAATAAATGAAAAACGACATTGATATTAATAAATTGCGCAATATCGCAATTATCGCTCACGTTGACCATGGTAAAACCACCCTCGTTGACAAACTCCTTCAACAATCCGGTACATTTGAATCAACTCGTGGTGATGTTGATGAACGCGTAATGGACTCAAACGATCTTGAAAAAGAACGTGGTATTACCATCCTGGCAAAAAATACCGCAATTAACTGGAATGGTTATCGCATTAACATCGTAGATACCCCAGGACACGCCGACTTCGGTGGTGAAGTAGAACGTGTTCTTTCTATGGTGGATTCTGTACTTTTAGTGGTAGATGCCTTTGACGGCCCAATGCCACAAACGCGTTTCGTAACCCAAAAAGCCTTTGCTCATGGTTTAAAACCAATCGTAGTTATCAACAAAGTTGACCGCCCAGGCGCACGTCCTGACTGGGTGGTGGATCAAGTATTCGATTTATTCGTTAACCTTGGTGCAACCGATGAGCAATTAGACTTCCCTATTATCTATGCCTCTGCATTAAATGGTGTCGCAGGTCTTGAGCACGAAGATTTAGCGGAAGATATGACCCCATTATTTGAAGCGATCGTTCAACACGTTGAACCGCCAAAAGTGGAACTTGATGCACCATTCCAAATGCAAATCTCACAATTAGACTATAACAGCTATGTGGGTGTTATCGGTATCGGTCGTATCAAACGTGGTGCAATCAAACCAAACCAACCTGTAACGATTATTGATGGTGAAGGCAAAACTCGCCAAGGTCGTGTGGGTCAAGTATTAGGTCATCTTGGTTTACAACGTTATGAAGAAGATATCGCTTATGCAGGCGACATTATTGCGATTACCGGTTTAGGTGAATTAAATATTTCTGACACCCTTTGTGATATCAATGCGGTTGAAGCCTTACCTTCATTAACCGTTGATGAACCAACTGTAACCATGTTCTTCTGTGTAAATACCTCTCCGTTTGCGGGTCAAGAAGGTAAATATGTGACTTCTCGTCAAATTCTTGAGCGTTTAAACAAAGAGTTAGTTCACAACGTGGCATTACGCGTAGAAGAAACATCAAACCCAGATGAATTCCGTGTTTCTGGTCGTGGCGAATTACACCTTTCTGTATTAATTGAAAATATGCGTCGTGAAGGTTATGAACTTGCTGTTTCTCGTCCTAAAGTAATTTACCGTGAAATCAACGGTAAAAAACAAGAGCCTTATGAGCAAGTCACCATCGACGTGGAAGAACAACACCAAGGTTCTGTTATGGAAGCATTAGGTATCCGTAAAGGTGAAGTTCGTGACATGATGCCGGATGGCAAAGGTCGTGTTCGTTTAGAATACATCATCCCAAGCCGTGGCTTAATCGGTTTCCGTGGTGAATTCATGACCATGACGTCAGGTACCGGTTTACTTTACTCTAGTTTCGACCACTACGATGACATCAAACCAGGTGAAATCGGCCAACGTAAAAACGGTGTATTAATTTCTAACGCAACCGGTAAAGCACTAGCTTATGCACTATTTGGTTTACAAGAGCGTGGTAAATTACTGATCGAAGCTAACGTAGAAGTTTACGAAGGCCAAATCATCGGTATTCACAGCCGCACAAACGACTTAACCGTAAACTGTTTACAAGGTAAAAAACTCACCAATATGCGTGCATCGGGTAAAGATGATGCCATCGTATTAACTACACCGGTGAAATTCTCCCTTGAACAAGCTATCGAGTTTATTGATGATGACGAGTTAGTGGAAGTGACACCGGAATCGATCCGTATCCGTAAAAAACTCTTAACGGAAAACGATCGTAAACGTGCAAACCGTACGACAACCAGTACAAGCACTCACTAATCAAAAACGTGCGGAAATTTGACCGCACTTTTAAACAAACAAAAGGCGAACATGATGTTCGCCTTTTTATTTCATGATTAAAACTAGCCTAATCTGACTTTCTCGCCACCGAATTCATCGAGTAAGTTTTCGATCAGTTTAGATAAAATGCCCGTCATCAATACAAAATCAGCATCAAAGC